>DASTFY010000341.1:0-4824 GCA_035719525.1 Acidimicrobiales bacterium | reverse complement strand
GGGAGCCGGCTGTCGGTCGAGCGGGCGGTCGCATCGGTCACCCAGGCCGCACCCCCGGAGTACATGGTCCGGGGCGGCTACCTCGTCTACGCCGACGGGCCGAGCGAGCGCTGGCGAGTCGACCTGGTGCCCCTCGGCGTGCGTGCCGCCAAGGATGTGGTGGCCGGCAGCGGAGTGGTCATCGTGACGGGCGACGGCCAACTCCCCCTGCGGTGCCGAGTGCCGACGTCGGCGGGTTGATCCGCCGTTGGCCGAGATTGGTCGACTAGGGTCCGAACCTGTGTTCGCACGAGTCGATGGACGCGCCCGGTGGTACCGGGGTCGGGTGGGGCGATGCTGATCCTCGGCATCGATCCCGGGTTGACGCGCTGCGGCTACGCCGCGCTCGACGCCCCGGGCGCCAGCACTGTGCGGCCGGTGGCGCTCGGTGTGGTGCGCACGTCGCCGTCGTCGCCGTTGCCGGCGCGCCTGGCCGAGCTGCGCGCCGAGCTCGCCGCCCTGATCGCCGAGCTGCGCCCGGACGTCGTGGCGGTCGAGCACGTGTTCTTCCAGGTCAACGTGCGCACGGCGATGAGCGTGGGCCAGGCCAGCGGGCTGGCGTTGGCCGAGGCCTGGGCGGCCGGGTGCGACGTCGTGCAGTACACGCCCAACCAGGTCAAAGAGGCGGTGGCCGGGTGGGGCGGGGCCGGGAAGGCGCAGGTGCAGCGCATGGTGCAGGTCCGCCTGGGCCTCTCCGAACCACCCAAGCCGGCCGACGCCGCCGACGCCGCGGCGCTCGCTCTGTGCCACCTGGCCGTGGCACCGTTGCGGGACAGGGTGGCCAAAGCAACGGCGGCGGCCGCGGCCGCCGGTCCTGTCGTCGGAGCACGACGGTGATCGCCTCGCTGCGGGGCACCGTGCTGGAGCGGAGCTCCGACGGCCAGGTGCTCCTCGAGGTGGGCGGTGTCGGCTACCTGGTGTCCGTCACGCCCCGCACCCTGGCCGAGCTGGAACCGACCTCCGGCGCCTTTCTGCACGTCCATCACCACATCCGGGAGGATGCGCAGACGCTCTACGGCTTTCTCAGCCGGGACGAGCGGGCCACCTTCGAGATACTCATCGCCACCCACGGCGTGGGCCCCGCGCTGGCGCTGGGGATCCTCGCCACCCACAGCCCCTCGGCCCTGGTGGACATCGTCGCCTCGGCGGACCTGGCCTCGCTCTGCCTCGTCCCGGGCGTCGGGAAGAAGACGGCGGAGCGTCTCCTGGTCGAGCTGCGCAGCCGGCTCTCGGTGCCGGTGCTGGCCGACGCGCGGCCGGCCAGCCTCGCTCCGTCCGCGGTGGCCGACGTACGAGAGGCGCTGGCCGGATTGGGCTACGGCCCCGAGGAGGTCCGGGAGGCGCTGCGCCAAGTCGGACCGTCCGACCACGCCGAAGCGCTGCTGCGGGATGCGCTGGCCGTGCTGGGTGCCCGCCGTGCGTGAGGAGTTCCTCGATCCGGCCACCGCCGACGATCGCGAGCAGGCCGAGGACGTGAGTCTCCGGCCGCGCCGGCTGGAGGACTTCGTCGGCCAGGTGGAGCTGAAGGACCACCTGTCGGTCGTGTTGGAAGCCGCCCGCCGCCGGGGCCAGCCCGCGGACCACCTGCTGTTCGCAGGGCCGCCTGGCGTCGGCAAGACGTCGCTGTCAGGGATCGTGGCGGTCGAGATGGGGGTCCGGCTTCACGTCACCTCCGGTCCCGCTCTGGAGCGCGCCGGTGACCTGGCCGCCATCCTCACCAAGCTCGAGGACGGCGACGTGCTGTTCATCGACGAGATCCACCGGCTGTCGCGCGCCGTCGAGGAGATCCTCTATCCGGCCATGGAGGACTTCCAGCTCGACATCGTGGTGGGCAAGGGGCCGGCCGCCTCCTCCATCCGGTTGAGCTTGCCCCGGTTCACCTTGGTCGGCGCCACCACCCGCACCGGCCTCCTCACCGGACCTTTGCGCGACCGGTTCGGCCTGGTGGCCCGGCTGGACTTCTACTCGCCGGAGGAGCTGGAAGCCATCGTCACCCGGGCGGCGAGGATCCTCGAGGTGGATATCGACCGCGGCGGAGCATGGGAGATCGCCCGGCGCAGCCGTGGCACCCCACGCATCGCCAACCGGCTGCTGCGGCGGGTGCGGGACTTCGCCGAGGTCCGCGCCGACGGCCTGGTCGACGTGGCAACGGCTCGCGACGGCCTGGCCCTGTTCGGCGTGGACGAACGGGGCCTCGACAAGGTCGACCGCGCCATCCTCGGCGCGCTGTGCGCCCAGTTCGGCGGGGGCCCGGTGGGCCTGTCCACCCTGGCCATCAGCGTCAGCGAGCAGACCGAGACGGTCGAGGAGGTGTACGAGCCCTTCCTCATCCAGCAGGGTCTCCTCGTGCGCACTCCCAGGGGCCGGGTGGCCATGCCGGCGGCCTGGGAGCACCTGGGCCTGCCCGGGCCCGCCGCCGGGAGGCCAGCGGGCCTGTTCGACTGAGTGGCCGTGTGCCGGCGGTGTCAGCCGACCGGCAGGTGGCGGTTGAGGAAGGCGGTGGTCTGCTCCCACGCCGACGCCGCCGCGGCCGCGTCGTAGAACATTTCGGACTCGTGGTTGTCGAAGGCGTGGCCGGCCGCCGCCTCGACGTTGACGGTGAAACCGTCCCGGTCGGCCACCGCGTCGCGGATGGCATCGACCTGCTCGGCCGGGATGTAGGAGTCGGCGCCGCCGAAGTGGAACAGCGCAGGGCATTCGATGTTGTCGAGCTGCTCCAGCGTGCCGGCGACGCTGGAGCCGTAGTAGCTGACGCAGCACGCCGGGCTGGCGACGGCCGAGGTGAGGTAGGCCAGGCTGCCGCCCAGGCAGAACCCCATCACGCCGACGCCGCCGCTGACCTCGTGCAGCTCTTCGAGGTGGTGAAGGGAGGCCACGCAGTCGGCCACCCCCTGCGGGACGTCGAACTTCGACACCATGGCGAAGGAGGCCTGCAGGCCCTCGGCACCGTGGTCGGACTCCCAGTTGCGCTGGAGGCGCCAGAAGAGGTCGGGCGCGCCCACCACGTAGCCGAGCGCGGCCAGCCGTTCGCCGACGGCGCGGATGTAGGACCCGACGCCGAAGATCTCCTGCAGCAGCAGCAGACCCGGGCCGCTGCCGCCTGCGGGAAGCCAGACGTGCAGGTCGAAGCGGCCGCCCTCGACGGCCACGTCGTCGGTGCGGTAGGTGCTCATGGGCCCGCATCATCGCGCGCCGGCGCCTCGGCACCGGTGGG
Source organism: Acidimicrobiales bacterium (assembly GCA_035719525.1). GTDB lineage: Bacteria > Actinomycetota > Acidimicrobiia > Acidimicrobiales > Ilumatobacteraceae > DASTFY01. The sequence goes on along the minus strand of DASTFY010000341.1, from coordinate 1,571 downwards.
GTCCTAACCTCGCCCGCGGTGCGGCTCGAGGACTTCGACTACGACCTGCCCGCGAACGTGATCGCGCAGCAGCCCGTCGAGCCGCGCGACGCGGCGCGACTCCTCGTCGACCAGGGCCCGCGGACTCGACCGTTGCATCGCGCCGTGCGGGACCTGCCCCACCTCCTGGCCCCCGGCGACCTCGTCGTGGTGAACGACTCACGCGTGATCCCGGCCCGGCTCCAACTGCAGCGGGTCACCGGCGGCGCAGTCGAGGTGCTACTGCTGGAAGCGCTCGACGAAGAGCACCGCAGCTGGGAGTGCCTGATCCGCCCGGCCCGCAAGCTGCGTCGCGGTGAGGAGCTGGCCGGCACCGACGGGCGACCATTCCTCGTCGTCGGCGCCCGCACCGAGGCCGGGGACACGTTCGTGGTCGAGCTGTGCGCCGAGGACGCCATGGCCGCGCTGGACTCCGCCGGCCAGGTGCCGGTGCCGCCCTACATCACCGCTCCGCTCGGCGATCCGGACCGCTACCAGACGGTCTACGCCGACCGCCCGGGTTCGGCCGCGGCGCCGACGGCCGGCCTCCACCTCACGGCCGGGCTGCTCGACGAGCTGGCGGCGGTGGGCATCCGCACCGCCCGCGTCGAGCTGGTCATCGGGCTCGACACGTTCCAGCCGGTGACCGCGGCCGACCCGGGCCAGCATCCCATCCACAGCGAGCGCTACACCGTGCCGGCCGAGACGTTGGCGGCGTGCCGGGAGGCCCAGCGCGTGGTCGCCGTCGGCACCACGACGGTGCGGGCGCTGGAGAGCGCAGCGACCACCGGCCAAGCCTCGGGACGCACCCGCCTGTTCATCCACCGCCCGTACGACTGGCAGGTGGTCGATCTCCTCCTCACGAACTTCCACCTGCCACGGACGACCCTGCTGATGATGATCGATGCCTTCATCGGGGCCCGCTGGCGCGACCTCTACCGGGTGGCGCTGGACGACGGCTACCGGTTCCTGTCCTTCGGCGACGCCATGCTCCTGCGCCGTGGTCGGTCGATGGCATGACCCACCCGGTGCGCTTCGAGGTCGAGGCCACGGACGGCACGGCGCGGGCGGGGGTGGCCCACACCGCCCGCGGGGGCTACCGGACGCCGTGCTTCATGCCGGTCGGCACCCGAGGGGCGGTCAAGCACCTTTCCGCGGCCGACCTCGACGACCTCGGCGTCCAGATCGTGCTCGGCAACACCTACCACCTCATGCTGCGCCCAGGGGCCGAGACGGTGGCGGCGCTCGGGGGCCTCGGACGGTTCACGGGCTGGGACGGCCTGACCTTGACCGACTCCGGTGGCTTCCAGGTCTTCTCCCTCGAGCCGCTGGTCGACGACGACGGCGTGACGTTCCGCTCGACCTACGACGGCTCGACCCACCGTCTGAGCCCGGAGACGGCGGTCACCACCCAAGAGCTGCTCGGGGCCGATATCCAGATGGTGCTCGACGTCTGCCCGGCGCTGCCGGCGCCCGAGCCGGTCGTCCGCCAGGCCGTCGAGCGCACCGCGGCGTGGGCCAAGCGGGCGAGGCTCGCCCACCGCCGCGGGGAT
>DASTFY010000340.1:0-2426 GCA_035719525.1 Acidimicrobiales bacterium | reverse complement strand
GCGGCCATTGCCGCGGTCGACGCTGTACTCATCGGCGCCGGCGCCGCCCTGCTCGGCGTGCCCAGTGCCCTCGCCATCGGGCTCCTGACCTTCGTGCTGTCGTTCGTCCCGTTCATCGGCGCGGTGATCGCCGGGATGTTTGCCGTGCTGCTCGCGTTGGCCGACGGCGGCCCGGGTCGGGCCCTAGCCATGCTGGCCATCGTGGTCGTCGTGCAGCAGGTGGAGAGCAATCTCCTTCAGCCCGTCATCCAGAGCCGGTTCGTCGCCCTACACCCGTTGGCCATCATCCTCGCCGTGGCGGGCGGGGCGACGCTCGGCGGCTTCATCGGGATTCTCATCGCCGTGCCGATCGCCGCCGTGGTGGTCACCGCACTGGCCGACCTCCGGGAGGCGGGGTTCTTCGACCGTGGTGACCTGCAGGAGGTTCCCGCCGTCGAACGGGAGCCACCGTGAGCGACTGGATCGACCTCCCGGAGGCCGAGTTTCGCATGGGCAACGGCCGGGGCGATGGCTACCCCGACGACGGGGAGCTGCCCGTCCGCAGCGTCACCGTCGGGCCCCTCTCGATCGCCGCGACGGCGGTGACCAACGCCGAGTTCGCCGCGTTCGTCGAGAGCACCGGCTGGCAGACCGACGCCGAGCGCTACGGCTGGTCCTTCGTGTTCGGCGGGCTCTTGCCCGACGAGTTCCCCGACACCCGGGGCGTGGCCGCGGCGCCCTGGTGGCGTCAGGTCTACGAGGCCGACTGGCGGCGGCCGGAAGGCCCGCACTCGTCGGTGGACGACCGACCCGACCACCCCGTCGTCCACGTCTCGTGGAACGACGCCGTCGCCTACGGCGAGTGGGCCGGAGCCCGGCTCCCCACCGAGTCCGAGTGGGAGTACGCCGCCCGCGGCGGCCTCGACCAGCAGCCGTTTCCCTGGGGTGACGAGCTGGAGCCGGACGGTGAGCACCGGATGAACGTCTGGCAGGGCGAGTTCCCGGCGCACAACACGCTGGATGACGGGTGGATGGGGACCGCCCCGGTGCGGAGCTACCCCGCCAACGGCCACGGGCTCTACGAGGCCACGGGCAACGTCTGGGAGTGGTGCGCCGACTGGTACGGCCCGGACAGCTACCAGCGGGACACCGCCGACCACCCCTGCGGTCCGACCGGGGGCGAGCGCAAGATCATGCGCGGCGGCTCGTACCTCTGCCACGCCAGCTACTGCCGCCGCTATCGGGTGGACGCCCGCTCGTCCAGCGAGCCCGACAGCACGGCGGGCAACGTCGGCTTCCGCTTGGTGCGGGAGAGCTGATCAGATCCCGCCCAGGCCGTCACCGATGAGCTTGGCCCCGATGACGGCGAGGATCGCGGTCATCACCGCGGCGTTGTGGATGCCGAGCCAGGCCCGGAGGCGATCGAGCGACTCGCGGGCCCCGTCGCCGCCGAACAGTCGGTAGGCCACCAGACCGGCGACCGAGAGGCTGGCCAGGACCACGAAGACGGCGATGACCACGGCGGCGTCGCCGCTGGACAGCCCGCTCTCGGCGATGGAGGCAGCGGCCCCCGCGGTGATGATGAGGTTCTTCGGGTTGGCCGCCGACAGGGCCACCCCGAGGCCAAGCGACTTCACCGGCGTGAAGTCGTCGATGCCGTCCATCCAATCCGGCATGGTCGGCGTCTCGCCGGGCCCGGGGCGCCCCCGCCACTGCTTCAGAGCAAGGAACAGCAGGAGGAGCCCGAGGACGACCTTGCCCCAGCCAACCCCGCTCGCAGCGTCCGGATCGGTGGCCGCGTCGGTGCCGTCGGCCAGCGAGTAGATGATCCCGGCGACCAGGCTCAACCCCACCACCCAGCCGACGAGGAAGGCGGGGCCGTTGGTGTTCGCCTTCGGTGTGAACAGCATCAGGATCACGGCGATGATCGGTATCGGGCTGATCGCCACCGCGACCGCCCAGGGGAGGACCTCCCCGATCGCATCGACCATGGAGCGAGTATCGCTCCGGGGGAGCGGCCGGTGCGGCACCGTTGTCCCAATACCGGCTCTCCCATAGGATTTAGGGGATGGGCCGACTCCTCCTCGTCGGCCTGGCCGGCTTCATGGCGTGTCTGGTCGACGGTGCCCTCGGCATGGGCTTCGGACCGACCGCCTCCAGCATCCTGCTCGGCTCAGGCCTGTCACCCGCGGCGACGTCGACCACGGTGAACCTCGCCAAGGTCGTCACGGGCCTGGCCTCGGGCGTCTCCCACTGGCGCTTCGGCAACGTCGACCGGAGCCTGGTCCTGCGCCTCGCCATCCCGGGGATGGTCGGGGCCCTCATCGGGGTGACCGTGCTGACCAACGTCGACGGTGACGCGCTACGGCCGATCCTGGCCGCCCTCCTGATGATCGTGGCCATCCGCATCCTGGTCCGCTACGGCCGGCTGAAGCCGGTGAGCGCGG
>DASTFY010000339.1:0-2733 GCA_035719525.1 Acidimicrobiales bacterium | reverse complement strand
GGATGTTGGCGGCCACCTGTCCGACGGCCTCCTTGTCGACGCCCCGAACGATGATGCGGTTCGGGGTGGGTGTCTCGAAGGTGATGCCGTCGGGGGCGTCCACCGACACGGGGTGGCTGAAGCCGAGGGCGAGGTCGAGCTTGCTGGTGCCCTGGGCGGCGGCGCGGTAGCCGACTCCGATGATCTCCAGCTCCTTGCTGAACTCCTGGTGCACGCCCACGACCATGTTGTTGATGAGCGACCGCACCAGGCCGTGCATGGCCCGGTTCTCGCGCTCGTCGTCGGGGCGCTCCACCAGCAGCTCCTCACCCTCCTGGCGGATGGTGATGGCGCCGGGGATGTCGCGCTCGAGGGTGCCCTTCGGGCCCTTCACGGTGATGTGGGAGCCCGCGATCGTGACGTCGACGCCGCTGGGCACCGGGATGGGGGTCTTGCCGATTCGAGACATCAGATCATCACCACACGAAGCAGAGGACCTCGCCGCCCACGTTGCGCTTGCGCGCCTCGCGGTCGGTCATGAGCCCCTGGCTGGTCGAGATCACGGCCACGCCGAGCCCACCGAAGACCCGCGGGACCTTGGTGGACTGGCTGTAGACGCGCAGGCCTGGCTTGGACACCCGGCGGAGGCCGGAGATCACGCGAGCCCGCTCGGGCGAGTACTTCATCTTGATCGACAGCACGCGGCCGGGCCGCTCGGTGTTGTCGGCTACCTCGTAGCCCTCGATGTAGCCCTCCTTGTGGAGGATGTCGGCGAGGGCCTCCTTCACCTTGGAGCTCGGCATGCGGACGTCGTCGTGCATGGCGATGTTGGCGTTCCGGATGCGCGTGAGCATGTCGGAGATGGGGTCGGTCATCGTCATCGGTCGCCTCCCCTCACCAGCTGGCCTTCGTCACGCCGGGGATCTCCCCTGCATGCACCATCTCCCGCAGGCACACTCGGCAGAGGCCGAACTTGCGGTAGACGGAGTGCGGGCGCCCGCAGCGCTTGCACCGTGTGTAGGCGCGCACCTTGAACTTCGGTGTGCGCTGCTGCTTCTCGATCAGTGCCTTCTTGGCCATCAGTCCTGTCCCTCACGCTTGAACGGGAAGCCGAAGGCGTCGAGGAGGGCCTTGCCTTCGGCATCGGTCTTGGCGGTCGTCACGATCGTGATGTCCATGCCTCGGGGGGCATCGATCGAGTCGTAGTCGACCTCCGGGAAGATGAGCTGGTCGTTCACCCCGAACGTGTAGTTGCCCCGCCCGTCGAAGGCGCGGGGGTTGAGGCCACGGAAGTCCCGCACGCGCGGGATGGCCAGGCTGATCAGCCGGTCGAGGAACTCCCACATCCGGGCCCCTCGAAGGGTGACCTTGGTGCCGATGGCGTTCCCCTCGCGGAGCTTGAAGTTGGCGATCGACTGGCGGGCCTTGGTGATCACCGGCTTCTGGCCGGCGATCGTGGTGAGGTCCTTGACGGCCCCTTCCAACAGCGATGGCTGGCCGACGGCGGCGCCGACGCCCATGTTGATCACGATCTTCTCGAGCCGCGGCACCTGCATGATGTTGGCGAGGCCGAGCTGGTCCTTGAGGGCCGTTCGGATCTCGTCGTCGTAGCGGGCCTTGAGGCGCGGCGCCGGCGTGGTTGTGGTGGTGGTGTCGCTCACGGCATCTCACCTCCGCACTTCTTGCAGATGCGCGCCTTGGTGCCGTCCTTGTCGATCGTGAAACCGACTCGGGTGGCCTTGCCGCACGACGGGCACAAGAGCGCCACGTTGGCCACGGGCAGCGGCATGTCCTTGTCGATGATGCCGCCCTGCATGGTGGCCTTGGTGGCCCGCTGGTGCTTCTTGGCGACGTTGGCGCCGTCGACGATCACCTTTCCGGTGCTCGGGATGACGCGCATCACCTGGCCCTCGTGTCCCCGATCCTTGCCGGTGAGCACGCGGACGCGGTCGCCCTTCTTGATCTTGAGTCCTGCCATGTCAGAGCACCTCGGGTGCGAGAGAGACGATCTTCATGAACTTCTTGTCCCGCAGCTCGCGGCCCACCGGGCCGAAGATGCGGGTGCCCCGCGGGTTCATCTGGTCGTTGATGAGCACGGCGGCGTTCTCGTCGAAGCGGATGTAGCTGCCGTCGGGGCGGCGCTTCTCCTTCTTCACGCGGACGACGACGCACTTCACGACCTCGCCCTTCTTGACGGCCGCGCCGGGGATGGCGTCCTTGACCGTGGCGACGAAGATGTCGCCGATGCTGGCGTAGCGCCGCTTGGTGCCGCCGAGCACGCGGATGCAGAGGACCTCTTTGGCCCCGCTGTTGTCCGCGACCCGAAGGCGTGATTCCTGTTGAATCATCGGGCCCGCTCCAGGACTTCGACGAGGCGCCAGCGCTTCAGCTTGGACAGCGGTCGCGTCTCCTGGACCCGAACCTTGTCGCCGACCTTGGCGTCGTTGGCCTCGTCGTGGACGTAGAGCTTCTTGGTCCGCACCATCGTCTTCTTGTAGAGCGGGTGCGGCTTGCGGGTCGTGACGGTGACGACCGCGGTCTTGTCCATGCCCGCGGAGGTGACGATGCCTTCGCGCAGCTTGCGGGCGTTGGGCCGAGTGGTGGTGTCGTCGGCCATCAGGCGTTCTCCCTCTGGGTCTCGAGCGCCTCGGCGGCCGCGATCTCGCGGGCCCGGAGCTCGGTGTTGATGCGCGCGACGTCCTTGCGGAGCGTCTTCAGCACGCTGACGTTGTCGAGCTGCCCGGTGGCGTTCTC
>DASTFY010000338.1:0-16899 GCA_035719525.1 Acidimicrobiales bacterium | reverse complement strand
GTGCGTGCGGGTTCAGAGAGCCGCAAGACAGGCGATACAGGACGACAACGGACGCCACACCCACCGGAAATGAACGTCTTCTAGACAACTACCTGACGGTTTCACCCCGAGAGGATCGTCTTCGCCGCCGTCGCGCCAGCGCGGCCCGGACCCGTGCCTCTCACGAGGAGAGGAAGAGCCATCAGGTGAGGAGGAAAGCACTGTTCGCTCTCGCCGGCGGCGTTGTGTTGTCGCTGCTGTTCGTCCGGCCCGCTTTCGGGCAGGAGTTCGACCCCGCGGCCACGACCTCGGACGTCTACTCCCTGGCGGTGTCCACGAACCTCCTGTGGGTGACCATCGGCGCCGCCCTGGTCGTGTTCATGCAGGCCGGCTTCGCGCTGGTGGAGACCGGCTTCTGCCGGGCCAAGCACGCGGCCCACGTCGTGGGCACCAACTTCTCCATATTCGGCCTGGCGATGATCGGGTTCTTCTTCATCGGCTTCCCGCTGGCCTTCGGCGGCTTCTCCTACGCGCCGTTCGGGTTGGACTCGCCGGTCGGGGGCAACCTCGTCGGCTCGGACAACTGGGTGTTCCTGTGGCAGGGCGGCTGGGCGCTGTCGGGTGAGGGCATCACGCCGTCCCTCCTCGCCTTCTTCCTCTACATGGGCGCCTTCATGGACACGACGGCGACCATCCCCACCGGGGCGATGGCGGAACGTTGGAAGTGGAACGCCTTCATCGGCTGGGGGCTGTTCTGTGGCGCGATCTACTACCCGCTGTTCGCGGCGTGGACCTGGGGCGGCGGCTGGCTGGCCAAGACGTGGGACACTCTGGGCCTGGGCGCGGGCTACGTCGACTTCGCCGGTTCCGGCGTCGTCCACATGGTCGGGGGCGTGGCGGGGCTGGCCGGGGCGCTGGTGCTTGGCCCCCGCATCGGCAAGTTCGCGAAGGATGGAACGCCTCGTGCCATCCCTGGGCACAACATCCCCATGGCCGTCCTGGGCACCTTCATCCTGCTGTTCGGCTGGTTCGGCTTCAACGCCGCGTCGACGTTCGCCTCGACCGATGTCCAGTTCGCGGTGGTGGCGACCAACACCGCCCTCGCCGGCGCGTTCGGGGCCACGATCGCGATGGCCTGGATCATGTTCCGCACCGGCAAGCCGGATCCCGGCATGATGGCCAACGGCATGCTGGCGGGGCTCGTGGCCATCACCGCCCCCTGTGCCTTCGTCGCACCGTGGGCCGCTGCGGTCATCGGCACGATCGCCGGGTTCCTGGTCATCGAATCCGTCTTCTTCGTCGAGCGCCGGGCCAAGGTGGACGACCCGGTGGGTGCCATCAGCGTCCACGGCGTGTGCGGCGCCTTCGGAGTGCTCAGTGTCGGCATCTTCGCCAACGGCAGCTACGGCGCGGCCTGGAACGGCTCGGCCTCGGCCGGCGTGGAGGGCGTCATCAAGGGCAACTGGGGCCAGCTCGGCGCCCAGGTGCTCGGCGCCCTCGTGATCGCCACCATCATCTTCGGGATCGCCTTCGCCTTCTTCAAGATCCAGAACGCCGTCATGAAGGGCGGCATCCGTCCGAGGGCGGAGGACGAGCTGGCGGGACTGGACCTGCCGGAGATGGGCGTGCTCGCCTACCCCGATGATGCCGGCTCCTCCAGCGGACCCGGCGCGGGCGCCCCCTCGGGTACCGCGGTTCCGTCGAGGGTGACCGTCGACGCGTGACGGGCGAGCTGTTGGTGCGGCGGAGCTGGCAGGACTCGGATCGCTTCGTACCGCGCGCCTTCGTGCGCCCGGCGCTGCGCTTCAGTCGAGTCGAGGCGGCCGGCGGGCTCGTCATGCTGGCCGCCGCCGGCCTGGCGATCCTGTGGGCCAACTCTCCCTGGCAGCGAGGCTACGAGGCGTTCCTCCGCGCCCCGTTCGCCCTGCACCTCGGCGACGTCGTGCAACTGGACATGGACGTCCACGGCCTCGTCAACGACGGGTTGATGACCCTGTTCTTCCTCCTTGCCGGACTCGAGATCAAGCGCCAATTGGTGACCGGCGAGCTGCGCGACCGTCGTGCCGCCACGCTGCCGGCCATCGCCGCGCTCGGCGGCATGGTCGTTCCCGCCCTCATCTACCTCGCCGTGAACGCCGGCCATCCCGGCTCGAGTGGCTGGGGCATCCCGGTGGCGACCGACATCGCCTTCGCCGTCGGCATCGTCACGCTCGCGGGGCCACGCGTGCCGCTCGGCGCCCGGATCTTCATCCTCACCCTGGCGGTGGTCGACGATGTCGGCGGCATCATCGTCATCGCGGTGTTCTACGCCGACGGCGTCCGGTCAGCCTGGCTCGGTGTCGCGCTGCTCACCGTGCTGGCCACGATCGTCGTGCGGCGGAGCGAGGTCCGCTCGCTCGTCCCCTACGTCGTCCTCGGGGCGGCGTGCTGGTATGCGCTTTACCGGTCCGGGGTGGAAGCGGCCATCGCCGGCGTGGTGTTCGGGCTGCTCACCCCCACCCGTCCGTTCCACGATCCGCGTCACTTCGGCGACGCGTGCCGCCAGTTGGTCGACCGCATCGAGCGGTCGGACGAGGTAGCCGTCGAGGATCTGGCCCGCTATGCGACCGACACGGCTTCCCCGCTGGAACGGATCGAGGGACGGCTCAACCTCTGGGTGTCCTTCGGCATCGTGCCGCTGTTCGCGCTGGTCAACGCGGGGGTGCGCCTGGATGCCGGCGTTCTGGATGCCAGGGTCACCGTCGGGGTCGTGCTCGGGCTCGTCATCGGCAAGACCGTGGGCGTGCTCGGCGGAGCGTGGATCGCCGTCCGCCTCGGCGTGGGCCGCCTGCCCGGGTCGGTCACGTGGCGCCACATGCTCGGGCTGGCGACCACGGCCGGAATCGGGTTCACGGTGGCGCTGTTCGTCACCGGCCTGTCCTTCACCGATCAGACGCTGACCTCCTCGGCCAAGATCGGAATCCTGCTGGCGAGCGCGGTGGCCGGGGTGGCGGGCTTCGTCCTTCTCCGCTCGCTGCCGCCCCGGCCCCAGGGAGGCCCATCCGAGGTCGAGTCGGTCGACCGCGCATCCGTCGAGGCGCTCGAGCACCGACGGCAGCCCGAGGAGGCCTACGCCGGCTGAGAGCGGCGCGGCAGGGACAGCGGGCCGTCCTCCTCCAGCACGAAGATGGTCTGGGTGCTGCGCACCTGTGGGATGTCGTGGAGCTCGCCGAGCACGACGTCGCGCAGGTGGTGAACGTCGACCGCCCGGACCAGCATCACCATGTCGAACGTGCCACTGGTCATGGCCAGGTAGACGACACCGGGGATGGCCAGCAGGCGCTCGCGGGCGGCGCGCCAATCGCCCTGGCGGACGTTCAGGAGGATGAGCGCGGTGACGTCGTACCCGGCCCGTGACGCGTCGACGGTGGCAGTGAACCCGGTGATGACGCCGTCGCGGCGGAGGCGCTCCACCCGCGCGTAGGCGGTGGCCCGCGAGACACCGGCCCGGGCGGCGAGCTCGTTCATCGACACGCGGCCGTCGGACACGAGATGCTGGAGCAGGTTGGCGTCGATCTCGTCGAGCCGGACATCCTTGGGCACGAGGGGAGGCTAGCTGGACGATTCTCTCCGATAGGGGCCAATCGCTCACAATCCATCTGCATCCGCCCCCTTCTGCTGGATGCAGTGGGTAGCACTTGGTTCACTGTGATCGTGGCTTTCTCTACGACGACTGCTCCGAGCCCCGGCGTCGAGCTCCCGAGCGACCATCCCGGCTGTTCCGACCCCGAGTACCGGGCGCGGCGAGACGCCATCTCCCAGGTGGGAGCGGCCTTCGAGCCTGGCGATCCGATCCCCGATGTCGTCTACGCGCCGGAGGAGGACGCGCTCTGGACCCTCGTGTCCGGCGAGCTGGCCGTGAAGCACGAGCAGCTCGCGGTGCGGGAGTACCGCGACGCCGCGGCCCGGCTCGACCTGCCCGGCGACCGGGTCCCACAGCTGCGCGAGGTCGACGCCCGGCTGGAGGCGCTCACCGGCTTCCGGGTGCGGCCAGTGCCCGGCCTGGTGCCGACCCGGGTCTTCTACGGCAGCCTGGCCGACCGGACGTTCTGCTCCACGCAGTACGTCCGCCATCACTCGGTGCCCTTCTACACGCCCGAGCCGGACGTGGTGCACGAACTGGTCGGGCACTGCAACATGCTGGCCAGCCCCGCCTTCGCCGATCTGTACGAGCTGGCTGGAAAGGCCTCCCGCCGGGCCGAGTCGGACGACGCGCTGGCGTTCTTCAGCAGGGTCTTCTGGTTCACGTTCGAGTTCGGGGTGACGTGGGAGGACGGCGAGCTGCGCACGTACGGCGCCGGCGTCCTGTCGTCCTTCGGCGAGCTGGACGCCTTCCGCTCGGCCGAGGTCCGCGACTTCGATCTCGTGGCCATGGGCACCACCGACTACGACATCACCGTCTACCAACCACTGCTGTTCGCCGGACGGTCCCTCGACCACATCGTCGACGAGCTGAGTGCGTTCCTGAGCACCTACGACGACGACGCCCACGCCCGCCTGCTGGCCTCGCAACCGCACTAGCCGGCGCAGGCTCGCCCCCGGCGGTCACCCGCTGGCAGGCTCTGGCCATGAGTGCCGATGTCGTCGCCCTCCCGCGCGGTTTCCGGTGCCACGTGGCCAACATCGGGATCAAGGACGACACCGACGACTTCGTGGTGATCGCGGCCGAGGCGCCCTGTCCGGCGGCGGCGGTGTTCACCCGCTCCCGGTTCGCCGGCCCGAGCGTCACCATCAGCCGTGAGCATGTCGCCGGCGGCCGGCTGCGGGCCTTCGCCGTGGTGGCGAAGAACGCCAACGTGGCCAACGGCATGCCGGGCCGGGACGATGCCGCGGAGCTGGCCGCCGGAGTAGCCAGCGCACTCGGCGCCCGGCCGACCGAGGTGCTGATCGCCTCGACGGGCGTCATCGGACGTCGCTACCCGATGGACCGGGTCCGGTCCCACCTGGCTTCACTGGCTCCGCCGTTCGAGGGAACAGACGCCGTGGCGGCGGCCCGGGCGATCATGACCACTGACACCGTGCCCAAGGTGGCGCAGGCCGCGGTGGGCGAGGCGCGGGTGGTCGGCATCGCCAAAGGGGTGGGCATGATCGAACCCGACATGGCCACGCTGATCACGCTGTTCCTGACCGACGCCGCCGCGGAGACGGCGGACCTGGACCGGATATTCCGGCGCGTCATGGACCGGACCTTCAACGCGCTGAGCATCGACACGGACACCTCGACCAGCGACACCGCCGCGATCATGGCCAGTGGTCTGGCCGGCCCGGTCGACGACGCGGTGCTCGAGGGGGCGGTGCACGATGTCGCGCTCTCGCTGACCCGTCAGATCGCCCGCGACGGAGAAGGCGCCACGACGCTCATCGAGGTACGGGTGTCCGAGGCCCGGGACGAGGCGCAGGCCAAACGGGTGGCCAAGGCCATCGTCAACTCGCCGCTGGTCAAGACCGCCGTGAACGGAGCCGATCCCAACTGGGGACGGGTGGCGATGGCGGTGGGGAAGTGCTCGAGCGACACCGACATCGACCAGCAGACCGTGGTGATCTGCTTCGGCGAGCAGGAGGTCTATCCCCGGCCGGTGGACGAAGAAGCCCTGTCCGCGCTCGCCGCGTACATGCGGGGCGACGAGGTGCGCATCCAGGTGAGCCTGGGCACGGGGAGCGAGGCCTTCACGGTGTACGGCTGCGATCTGTCCGACGGGTACGTACGCATCAACGCCGACTACACGACGTGACCGCCGCGACCCTGAAGGACCTGCCTCGGGTGCGCTTGGCCACCCTGCCCACTCCGCTGGAGGAGGGTCCACTGCTCCCGGGTGGCGCCCGCCTGTGGGTCAAGCGGGACGATCTCACCGGGCTGGGCATGGGCGGCAACAAGGCCCGCAAGCTCGAGCTGCTGTGCGGTGCGGCACTGGCGGCCGGCGCCGACACGCTGGTGACCGTGGGTGCGGGTCAGTCCAACCACTGTCGGATGACGGCCGCCGCCGGCGCCCGGCTCGGCCTGCCCGTCCACCTCGTCCTCGGCGGCGAGCGGCCGGCCGCGCCGAGCGGCAACCAGCTGCTGTCGGCGCTGTTCGGAGCGACGGTCCACTTCCCCGGCACCAGTTCCTGGGACCAGCTGGAAGCGGCCAAGGACGAGCTGGCAGCCGATCTCGCCGCGGCCGGCGGGCGCCCCTATGCCATACCGATGGGCGGCAGCACCGCGACCGGCGCGGCGGCCTTCGTCTCCGCCTTCGCTGAGCTGATGGAGCAGTGCGAGGCGGTCGGCTGCCGGCCGCGAGCGGTGGTGCACGCCAGCTCCAGCGGAGGGACCCATGCCGGGCTGTTGGCCGGCCGCGCCGTGGGTGCCGGCCGCGGCCAGGTCGGCCCCGACGTGATCGCCTTCGCCGTCGCGAAGGGGATCCTGGTCGACCCGGACTCCACGCGGGAGCTGGCCGACGAGACGCTCGACCTGCTCGGTGCCGGCGAAGTCCGGGTGGCGGTCGAGGACCTTCACCTGGAAGGCGGCGCCCTCGGTGAGGACTACGCGGTGCCTACTCCCGAAGGGGATGCCGCGCTGCGCTGGGCGGCCAGCCACGGGGGGTGGGTCCTGGACCGCGTCTACACCGCCAAGGCCATGGCGGGCTTGTTGGCGCAGGCCGACGGCGGGCGCTGGGCCGACGGCGACGACGTGGTGTTCTGGCACACCGGCGGCCAGCCGGCACTGTTTGCACCTGGCGGCGCGCCCTAGGCGCGCCGCCAGCCGCTCAGCGACCCGATCGACACCAGCAGGATCCCGACGGCGATGACGAGCTGCTTCACGGCGATGCCGGTGTTCTCGGCCAGGTCGGGAACGGCCAGCGCCACAAGGACGACGCTCAGCCCGATCGAGGCGAGCGGCGCCCAGCGCCAGTCCTTCAACACGGCCGCGATCACCACGCCGATCGCTGCCACCGCGAGCAGCACCCCATCCCACCAGAAGGGCCGCTTGCCCAGGTCGAATCCCTGGTTCTCGGGCACCAGCAGCCCGAGCAGCGCCGCGGCCCACGCGATGGCCAACCCGTAGCGCCACACCGGGTGGAGGTGGGTCGGCCGCGGCGGCGCAGGGATCTGCTCAGGAGCCCGCTCGCCGTGCATGCCCGAGCAACGCTACCGCCGGCCGCCGACTAGGTCCGGCCCTCCTGCTCTTGGGCGGCGCGAAGGCTCCGCTCTTCGTCGAGCTCCCGCCGTTCCCAGTCGGCCTCGAGTGTCGGGTAGCCGGCGGCCGCCAGGGCGCGGATCACGATCGGGTCGTCGTCGACCACCACTCCGACCGACCGTCCGGCCGCGAGCTCGTCGAGTCGTTCGCGCTTGAGCACTGCCGCCGGTCGGCGATCACTGTCCGGGCGCATCAGCACGCGGTGCCCACCAAGGCCGTGCTGGGCCAGCCATTGGACGGTGCTCCGCTCCGTTCGCCGCGGCCGGCCCGTGAGGAACACGATCTCGTGGACCTCGGCCAGCTGCCTGACGAGCTCCAGGCCCTCGAGGTGCGGTGGGTCGGCGTCGGCGGCGGCGAAGAACGCGTTCCAGTCCTTGGGCTTGCTCTGGATGAAGTGCAGGCGGTGCCTGACGTCGGCCACGACGCCGTCGATGTCGACCACGGCCAGTGGACGCTCGATCCCCATGCGGTCAGGCGACGGCCACGAGGGCGGCGTTGACGATCTGACCGGGCAGCAGGTCGAACACCTCGTACAGCTCGGCGACGGAGCCGGACTGCCCGAAGGAATCGACACCGACGGCGACGGCCGGGGCACCGAAGACCGAGCCGAGCCAGGCCAGGGCGTGGCCGGCGGCGTCGTGCACGGTCACTATCGGTGCGCGCCGCTCACCGGGTCGTAGGAGCTGAGCGAGGTGGAGCGATTCGACTTCCGCCCGCCGCCCGTAGCGGGCCGCATCACGCTGGTTCGACCGCCACTGCCGGTACAGCCGATCGGGACTGGTGAGGTCCAGGACCGTGGCGGGAACGCCCTCCGTGGCCAGCAGGTCGGCCGCCGCCACCACCTCGGGCATCACCGCGCCGCTGGCCGCCAGCACGACCGTGGCGTCAACGCCGCCGCCCGGCTCGACGAGGCGATAGCCGCCGGCCAGCACGCCGGCGCGGAGCGCGTCGTCGCCCACCCGCTCCCGGGCGGCCGCGAAGGGTGCCTGGTCCAGCGGGCGGGTGGAGAGCCGCAGGTAGAGCGCGTCGCCGTCCGGCGCGGACAGTCGGCCCAGGCCGTCGCAGAGCAGCCAGTCCAGGGCCACGGCGTAGGCGGGCTCGGCCAGCGTCAGCCCGGGCAGCTCCATCCCGATGGAGGGGGTGATGGTCGACTGGTGCGCGCCACCCTCAGGCGCCAGCGTGATGCCGGACGGCGTCCCGACCACCACGAAGCGGGCGCCGTTGTAGAGCGCGTAGATGAGCGCGTCGAGCCCACGGCAGACGAAGGGGTCGTACACCGTGCCGATGGGCAGGAGGTGCTCCCCGTGGAGCTCGTGGCCGAGGCCGAGCGCGTGGAGCGTGAGGAACAGGTTCATCTCGCTGATGCCCAGCTCGATGTGCCGTCCGGTCGGGCCCTGCCGCCAGCGCAGGAGCCGGCCGGTGCCGAGGAAGTCCTGCTCCTCGGCGGGGCTGAACACACCCATCTTGTTGATCCAGCCCCCGAGGTTGGTCGACACGCTCACATCGGGCGACGTCGTCACCAGGCGGGACGCGACTTCTGCCTCGTTGCCGAGCCCGGTGAGCAGGCGGCCGAACGTTTCCTGCGTCGAGACGGGCTTGCTCGTGATGACTCCGACCTCGCGGGGGATGGGAAGCCGGGGCCGGGGCGCTACCGGCCGGTTGTTCAGGGCGTCGCCGACGGACGCGCAGAGCCGCCCTTCCGCCGAGCCGGGATCGAAGCGGTCCCACTCACTGCTCACGTCGAGGCCGACCTCGCGGCGGAAGGCGTCGACCTGCTCCCGGGAGAGGAGCGCGGCGTGGTTCAGCGGGTCGCCGGCCATCGGCAGCCCCCACCCCTTCACGGTGTAGGCGAACACCACGCTGGGCCGATCGGTCTCGGTGTCCGCAGCGCGGTACGCCTCCTCCAGCACCTGCAGATCGTGCCCACCGAGGTTCTGCACCAAGGGGGCCAGCTCGTCGTCGGGCACGTCGGCGAGGAAGGCCTTCACGTCGTGGTCGGCGGCGGCCAGGAACCGGGACCTCAGCTCGGCGCCGCGGTGGGCGAACAGCGACTGGTACTCCTCGTTCGACATGTCGTCGATGTATCGGCGCAGGTGCTCGCCTCCGGGGCGGGCGAACGCCGCCCGCAGGAGATGGCCGTACTTGGCCTCGACGACGTGCCATCCCGAGTCGGCGAAGAACTTCATCAGCTTGTGGACCTTCATGCCCGGGATGACGCGGTCCAGGCTCTGACGGTTGACGTCGACGATCCACATCACGTTGCCGAGACCCTGCAACGCCGGGTCGGCGATGGCTTCCCAGATGTTCCCCTCGTCCAGCTCGGCGTCGCCCACCAGTGCGATGAAGCGTGCCGGCCGCTGCGGGCCGAAGTGCGCCTCCACGTAGCGCCGGGCCATGGCGGCGAACAGTGGCGCGACCGCGCCCAGGCCCACCGATCCGGTCGAGAAGTCGGCGACGTCGGGGTCCTTCGTGCGCGACGGGTAGGCCTGCAGGCCGCCCAGCGCACGCAGCTTCGTCAGGTAGGACCGGTCGAGCTCACCGGTCAGGTACTTGATGGCGTGGAAGACGGGCGAGGCGTGGGGCTTCACGGCCACCTTGTCGTCGCCGTTGAGATGACCGAACCAGAGCGAGGTCATGATGCCGACCATGGATG
The DNA here is from genome assembly GCA_035719525.1 of Acidimicrobiales bacterium. GTDB lineage: Bacteria > Actinomycetota > Acidimicrobiia > Acidimicrobiales > Ilumatobacteraceae > DASTFY01. The sequence continues at coordinate 7,054 of DASTFY010000338.1, read as the reverse complement.
CCGAGCTGGCTTGGTGCCCCCCGACCTTGATCTCGCCCTGCGGGCGGTCGTGGTTGGCGTGATCGACGATGCGCACGGCCAGCCACAGGATCCGCTGCTGGATGGCTTCGAGCGTGGCCATCGACACCGAGTCGGGGTTCGCGGTCAGCGCCGGCGTCGCGGGAGCGGCGGTGCTCATCGGCGCCGAGGTTAGGGCGATGTGGCGGGCCGGGATCGCCCGTCCCTAGTCTGCGCCGCCATGGAAGCGACCGGAGCAGCAGCGATCGTCAGCGGAGGAGCTTCGGGACTGGGCGAGGCGACGGCCCGGCGTCTGCACGCCGCGGGAGCACAGGTGACGATCGTCGACTTCAACATGGAGAAGGGCGAGGCGCTGGCCCGCGAGCTGGGGTTGAAGTTCGTGAAGTGCGACGTCACCGACGCCGAGCAGGTGGCCGAGGCGGTCGCCGCCGCGGCCGAGGACGCGCCGTTGCGCATCGCCGTCAACTGTGCCGGCACGGGCACGGCCGTGCGCACCATCGCCAAGGACGGCACGCCGCACATCCGCAGCGAGTGGGACCGGGTCGTCGACATCAACCTGCTCGGCACCATGCTGTGCATGACCCACGAGGCTTCGGTCATCTCCCGCAGCGAGCCGCTGGCCGACGGCAGCCGCGGCGTCATCGTCAACACCGCCTCGGTGGCGGCCTTCGACGGGCAGATCGGGCAGCTCGCCTACTCGGCCTCCAAGGGTGCGGTGGTGGCCATGACCCTGCCCGCGGCGCGGGACCTGGCGGTGGTCGGTGTCCGCGTGTGCACCATCGCCCCGGGCCTGATGGACACCCCGTTGCTCGGCATGCTCCCGGCCGAGGCGAAGAAGGCACTGGGTGAGTCGGTGGTGTTCCCGAAGCGGCTGGGAGATCCCGACGAGTTCGCGAGGATGGCCTTGGCGGTCATCGACAACGACTACCTCAACGGCGAGGTCATCCGCCTCGACGGTGCCATCCGCATGCAGCCCAAGTAGCAGCTACCAGCCTCGGGCCCGGGGGGCCGGCGGCGCCGCCCCCTCCGCCACGAGGTCGGCGAGGGCAGCGACGCCTCGGCGACCATCGTGCAGCAGGCCAGAGGTGATCCGGATGTGGTCGCGCACCGGCCGTCCCGGCACGAACGGGGAGCCGACAGCCACTCCGACGCCGCCGGTGGCGAGCCGGTAGGCGGCGGCCTGCTCGTCGGCCACCTTGACCCACAGGTTGATGCCGTCCTGCCCGGCGGTGGCGACCCCCCGCTCGTGCAGGGCATCGGTCAGTCTCGACCGCCGGTCGGCGTAGGCATCGCGAGCTCGGGCGAGGGAGTCGGCGGTGGCGGGGTCCCCGAGCAGCTCGACGAGCACGCCCTGGAGGAGGCGACTCGACCATCCCGCGCCGAGGAGCCGGCGGGCGACCAGGTCGCCGACGAGATCGTGGGGCCCGCCGACGGCCGCCAGCCGGAGATCGGGCCCGAACGACTTGGAGAAGCTCTGCACGAGGACGGTCCGCGCCGGCAGCCGGCAGCCGAGGCTGACCAGCGGACTGGTCGAGATGTCACCGGCGTGGTCGTCCTCGAAGACCCAGGCGCCGCTCGGCCCCAACAGCGCCGCCAGCTCCTTCGCCCTCGACGAGGTCATGCTGACCCCGAGCGGGTTGTGGGCGCGAGGCTGGAGGTAGACGGCCACCGGGCGCCGGGTGAGCGCCGCGCGCAGAGATGCCGGCACCATCCCACGGGCGTCCATGGCGACGGGCACCACCTCGGCCCCGACCGTGTCGAGGAGGTCGAGCACCGGCGGGAAGGCGGCCTCCTCGACGAGCACGACGTCACCCAATCGCACGGCCAGCGTGGTGAGGCGGTCGAGCGCGTCCATGGCGCCGTCGACGACCGTGAGCGCATCGGGCGGGAACGGCCAGCGCTCCCGGAGGACGGCCTCCAGCTCGGGCAGGACGGGATCGGCCAGGTAGCCCTGGGGCAACGGACGGCCGGCGACTCGGGCCAGCGCAGGGCCGAGGTCCGGCAGCAGGGCGGGGTCGGGGGTGCCGAGCGACAGGTCGAGGTCGAGGGGGCCCGGCCCCGCGTTCATGCGCCGGTAGCGCTGGGGGCCACGGGCGCCCGGCTCGGGGCGGACGTGGGTGCCGTTGCGGCCCCTGGTCTCGAGCACACCGGCCCGGCCCAGCGCCTGCCACGCCTGGTTGATCGTGGTGGGGCTGACGCCGAGCGCCTTGGCCAGGGCCCGCACGGTGGGTAGCCGAGCGCCGGGCGCCAGCTCACCCGCCGTCACCAGACGGCTGATCGAGGTGGCCACGGCCCGGGCCGACTGCCCTTCGATCCGCGGCGCCAGCTGGCTGGCCGTCGGGCCGGTCGACGCGTCCACGCCCCGAACGTACCGGAACAAAGTCTCGAACGTGCCACCTCCCCCCCACGGCGGCCGGCCTGCTCTGGAATGTAACTGGCACAATGGGGCGATTGCTGCGGTGCGTTCGTGGGCCTACGATCGCGCCCTCGGGAACGGGACGGAAGGGGGCCGATGATGGCCAAGGTCAGGGCGGCGCTGCTGCAGACCGACTGGACGGGCGACAAGGCGTCCATGCTCGACAAGCACGAGGACGCGGCCCGGGAGGCCGCGGCCCAGGGAGCCCAGGTCATGTGCTTCCAGGAGCTGTTCTACGGGCCGTACTTCTGCCAGGTGCAGGAGACCCAGTACTACGACTACACCGAGCCGATTCCGGACGGTCCGACCACGAAGCGGTTCCAGGCGCTGGCCAAGGAGCTGGGCGTGGTGACGGTGCTGCCCATGTACGAGGTCGAGCAGGCCGGCGTCTACTACAACACCGCCGCCGTCATCGACGCCGACGGCACCTACCTGGGCAAGTACCGCAAGCACCACATCCCGCAGGTCAAGGGCTTCTGGGAGAAGTTCTACTTCCGGCCCGGGAACCTCGGCTATCCCGTGTTCGACACCGCGGTCGGGAAGGTGGGTGTCTACATCTGCTACGACCGTCACTTCCCCGAGGGTTGGCGGGCGCTCGGCCTCAACGGGGCCGAGATCGTGTTCAACCCTTCTGCCACCAGCCGCGGCCTCTCCGCCTACCTGTGGAAGCTGGAGCAGCCAGCCTCGGCGGTGGCCAACGAGTACTACATCGGAGCCATCAACCGGGTCGGCGTCGAGCCCCTGGGCGACAACGACTTCTACGGCACCAGCTACTTCGTGGACCCGGAGGGCAAGTTCGTGGGCGAGCCGGCCGACGACCACAAGCCGGAGCTGCTCGTGCGGGATCTCGACATGGACCTCATCAAGACCGTGCGGGACCGCTGGCAGTTCTACCGGGACCGCCGACCCGACGCCTACGACGACCTGGTCGAGCACTAGGAGCACAGGCACCATGAGCACCACCCTCATCACCGGCAGCACGGTCGTCGCGACCTCCGGCGCCGTGCCCATGGATGTGCTGGTCGACGGCGAGACCATCTCCGCGCTCTACGCGCCGGGGGCCGCCGCCAACGTCGTCGCCGACCGCACCATCGACGCCACCGGCCGCTACGTGGTACCCGGTGGCATCGACGTCCACACCCACATGGAGCTGCCCTTCGGCGGCACCTTCGCGTCGGACACCTTCGAGACCGGCACCCGAGCCGCGGCGTGGGGCGGTACGACCACGATCATCGACTTCGCCGTCCAGACCTACGGCGGCAACGTGATCGAGGCACTTGGCGCGTGGCACGAGAAGGCCGGCGGCAACTGCGCCATCGACTACGGCTTCCACCAGATCATCGGCGGCGTGGACGACGACGCGCTCAAGGCCATGGACTACCTGGTGGACAACGAGGGCGTCACCAGTTTCAAGCTCTTCATGGCCTACCCCGGCGTCTTCTACAGCGACGACGGCCAGATCCTGCGCGCTATGCAGCGGGCGTCCGACAACGGCGCGGTGATCATGATGCACGCCGAGAACGGCATCGCCATCGACGTCCTGGCCGCGCAGGCGCTGGGTCGCGGCGAGAGCGACCCGAAGTACCACGGCATCGTCCGTCGATCCGAGCTGGAGGGCGAGGCCACGAACCGGGCCGTCGTGCTGTCGAAGGTGGCCGGCAACGTCCCCCTCTACATCGTGCACATGTCGGCCAGCGAGGCCCTGGAGGCGCTGGCGGCGGCCCGTCACGGCGGCGCCAACGTGTTCGGCGAAACCTGCCCCCAGTACCTCTACATGAGCCTGGAGGACCATCTGGCCCAGCCCGGGTTCGAGGGCGCCAAGTACGTCTGCTCACCGCCCATCCGGACCAAGCACGCGCACCACCACCAGGATCTGTGGAAGGGCCTGCGGGTCAACGAGCTCGTCTGCGTGTCGACGGACCACTGCCCGTTCTGCTTCAAGGAGCAGAAGGAGTTGGGGGTCGGCGACTTCACCAAGATCCCGAACGGGATCGGCGGCGTGGAGCATCGGATGGACCTCATCTACCAGGGCGTCGTCAACGGCGAGCTCCCCCTCACCCGCTGGGTCGAGACCTGCTCCACCAACCCGGCCCGGATGTTCGGCCTGTACCCGAAGAAGGGCGTCATCGCCCCCGGCTCGGACGCCGACATCGTCATCTATAACCCGAAGGGCCGCACCGAGATCGGCCTGGGCAAGACCCACCACATGAACATGGACCACTCGGCCTGGGAGGGCACGGTGATCGACGGCAAGGTCGAGACCGTCCTGTCCCGCGGCACCGTGGTCATCGAGAACGACGAGTACGTAGGGCGCAAGGGCCACGGCCAGTTCCTGAAGCGAGGCTTGTGCCAATACCTGACCTGAGACGAACGAAGCGAGCGAGTGAGGTCGAGAGATGAAGCGGATCAACCACTGGATCGGCGGGCAGACCGTCGAGGGCACCTCGGGGCGCACGGGACCGGTGTGGAACCCGGCGACCGGCGAGCAGCAGGCCGAGGTCGACTTCGCGTCCGTCGAGGAGGTCGACCGCGCCGTCACCTCGGCGCGCGAGGCCTTCCCGGGATGGCGAGCCACCTCGCTCTCGCGCCGGAGCGAGGTCATGTTCCACACCCGGGAGCTGGTGGACGCCAACCGCAAGGAGATCGCGTCGCTGCTGACCTCTGAGCACGGCAAGGTGCTCAGCGACGCCCTCGGCGAGGTGGCCCGCGGGCTGGAGAACATCGAGTTCGCCTGCGGCATCCCCAACCTCATGAAGGGCGGCTACAGCGAGCAGGCCTCCACCGGTGTGGATGTGTACTCGATCCGCCAGCCGCTCGGCGTGGTGGCCGGCATCACGCCCTTCAACTTCCCCGCCATGGTGCCGATGTGGATGTTCGCCAACGCCATCGCCTGTGGCAACACCTTCGTCCTCAAGCCGTCCGAGAAGGACCCCTCGGCCTCCCTGCTCATCGCCGACCTGCTCAAGCAGGCCGGCTTGCCCGACGGCGTGTTCAGCGTGATCCAGGGCGACAAGGTGGCCGTCGACCGCATCCTCGAGCATCCCGACATCGCCGCCGTCAGCTTTGTCGGCTCGACGCCGATCGCCCGCTACATCTACGAGACCGGCACCCGCAACGGCAAGCGGGTACAGGCCCTCGGTGGGGCCAAGAACCACATGGTGGTACTGCCCGACGCCGACATCGACATGGCCGCGGACGCCGCCGTCAGCGCCGGCTACGGGTCCGCCGGCGAGCGGTGCATGGCCATCTCGGTGGTCGTGGCCGTGGGCCAGGTGGCCGATCCGTTGGTGGAGGCCATCAAGGCCCGCCTGCCCAAGCTGCGCATCGGCCCCGGCTCGGAGCCGGACAGCGAGATGGGCCCCCTCATCACCCGCGAGCACAGGGACAAGGTGGCGAGCTACGTCGACACCGCGGCCGAGCAGGGCGCCACCGTCGTCGTTGACGGTCGCCGGCACGAGGTGCCCGGCGACGGCTTCTTCCTCGGCGTCTCGCTCCTCGACGACGTCGGCGAGACCATGGACTGCTACCGGGACGAGATCTTCGGACCGGTCCTGGGCGTGGTCCGCGTGGACACCTACGAGGAAGCCCTCCGCCTGGTCAACGACAACCAGTACGGCAACGGCACCGCCATCTTCACGCGCGACGGCGGCGCCGCCCATCAGTTCCAGTTCGACGTCAACGTCGGCATGGTGGGCGTCAATGTGCCCATTCCCGTCCCCGTCGCGTACTACAGCTTCGGCGGCTGGAAGGCGTCGCTGTTCGGCGACACCCACATGTACGGCCCGGACGGCGTCCACTTCTACACCCGCAGCAAGGTCGTGACCTCCCGGTGGCCCGATCCCTCCACCTCTTCGGTGGACCTCGGGTTCCCGCAGGTCCGTTAGCCGAGTCGGCTGCGGACGCGAAGGAAGAGGGGGGAGCGCATGGAGCTCGGTGTCGTCCTCCAGACCACGCCGCCGTCGTGGCGCGTGGTCGAGCTGGCCAAGCGGGCGGGGATCGCGATGACGGGAGCAGGCGCGGCCTTTCCCTATGGCCGAGATCCACGCGACCGGAACATCAGGATCGCACCCACATTCCCCACCCCAGACGAGGTCTCCACTGCCATCGATGGGCTCGCGACCTGTGTCCTGCTGGCCGCCACCGAGAAACTCCTCGACGAAGCGGATTCAGCTCAGCAGCACGCCCGCGCTGAGCGTCAGCATGATGAGAGCTGATCCGAGCGCGATTCCCAGCTGCCCGCGGCGACCGCGAAGTAGCCAGCCGAGCAGGCTCCCGCTTCCGGCGAGCAGCAGTTGCCAGACGGCAGAGGCTACGAATGCACCGAGCGCGAAGAGCGCCACAGCGAGCCACGACGAGCCAATCTGGGATCGGCCGACGACGACGGCGGCGAAAGTGATCACCGTGGCCGGATTGATGGCCGTGAGCGCGAACAGGCTGAAGTAAGCGCGCGCGGGACTCAGCTCGCGGTGCTGGGTGATTGTGCCGGTGTGGCCGCGATAGCGACGAACGCCCAACCGCAGGGTGTGAAGTGCGACGACTACCAGCGTGATAGCGGCCACCCATCTGAGCCAGCCGTTCGCTTCGCTGAGCAGCTCGTGAACGCCGGCGCCGGCGAATGCG
>DASTFY010000337.1:0-11010 GCA_035719525.1 Acidimicrobiales bacterium | reverse complement strand
TCGGCTGCCAGCTCCGGGCTCATGGGCGGCGCCTGGGCAAGGAGCTCGCCCAGCGCGGCGCGGAGCGGCTCGGGCAAGCCTTCGTCGAGATAGCTCGCCATCTGGCCCACCTTCATCAGGGCGCCCTTCATCCCGCCCAGGCTGGCGGCGATGTCAGCGGCGGTCCGCAGCTCGCGTTCGTGGTCCAGGGCCCCGGATCGCTCGCTCGAGGCGAAGAGCTTGCGGGCCGCCGTCGAGGCGTAGGTGCGGCCGACGCGGCCGCCGAGCCGGGCCACCTCGAGGTTGCGGGCTCGTCGCGAGGCGTAGCGGAGCCGGCTGGCAGCGCGGTCCGATGATCGACCCTTGCGGACCGACACCACGAGGCCCGCGACGGCGAGGGCCACGAACGCCGCCACCAACGGCGGCCGGGCCGGGCGTCGCCCGGCTCTCCGGTCCGACTTCACGGACCGTCAGCCGGCGGCCGCCACGCGCGCCTGCTCGGCGACGTACGTGCAGGCGCTGACCAGGGTCGGCACGAACCGCTCGGCGTTGATCACGCAGGCGTCGTGGTCTCCGTCCACCCGGAAGGCCTTGGCCGCCGGGATCGACTCGAAGAGCCGGATCTGGCGCTGGAGCGGCACCACGCGATCGCCCATGGTGATCACCACGGCCACCGGCACGTCGATGTCGCCCACCCACTCTCGGGACGAGAACCGTCCGATGGCTTGTCCGGCTTCCAGGATCTTGGTCCAGTCGTGGCGGCTGAGCTGCTCCATCGCCCAGTCGTCGTACCGGCGTGCCCGCCGGGCGAGGTAGACGCCCGAGAGGCGGTCGCGCAGCATGGCCGGGCTGAGGCGTGACGCCCGGGCCAACGCACCCATGCCGTAGAACATCAGCCGCTCGTCGCGGCTGGTGGCGAACCGCTTGGCGGTCGCGCACAGGACCAAGCCCTGGACGCGTTCCGGGTGGCGGTGCCAGACGAGCTGCGCGACGGGGCCCCCCATCGAGTAGCCGACCGGGATCACACTGGCGATGCCTAGCTCGTCCGCCAGCGCCGCCACGTCGTCGGCGCAGTCGCGAAGGCGGAATGGTGCCGCCGACGACAGTCCGCGGCCGTGTCCTCGGTGGTCGAGGGCGATCACACGGAAGCGACGACCCAGGGCGGCGAAGGATGGGAACCAGTTGATGTCGGCTGTGGCGGTCCACCCGTGGAGCAGTACGAGCACGGGTGCCCCCGGAGGTCCCGGTACCTCGCGGATGAACGTCGTGCCGCGGCCGGGCAGGTCCACGTAGCGTCCCGGGGGGAGCGGGGGCGCTGCGCTCTGCTCGGTCACGGACAGGTCCTGGACGCGACGCTCAGCCGGCCTCGGCCTTGATCACAACCACCTTGAGCACGCCGCCAGGGGCGTCGTACTCGACCTCGTCGCCGGCTCGCTTGCCTATCAGGGCCGATCCCAGCGGGGACGAGGGCGAGATCACGTCGTGCTCGGTCTCCTCCTCGATGTGGCCGACGAGATAGGTCTCGGCCAACTCGTCGTCGTCGCCGACATAGCGGATGGTGACGACGGATCCGGCCGAGACCACGCCTTCGACGGCGTCGTCCACGATCTCGGCGTTGTCCAGGATCGCCTCCAGCGTCCGGATCCGACCCTCCATGTGGCCCTGCTGGTCCTTGGCGGCGTGATAGTCGCCGTTCTCGGACAGATCTCCCAGCTCCCGGGCGCGCTCGATCGCTTGGGCCATCTCGATCCGACCTCTGGTGGTGAGGTCGGCGAGCTCCGCCGTGAGCCGCTCGTGCGCGGAGCGGGACAACTGATGTCTCTGCGCCATGGCCGCGCAGGCTATCGCCACCGTCCCACGCCGGCTCCTGGTCATCTCGCGACGCGAGGGCGAGGGCCCCCGCGCCCCCATTCCGCCGGCGTGCCCAGCCCTGCGTAACGTGCTCGGCCATGACGCATCGGATCGCGGTGATCGGTGGCGACGGCATCGGCCCGGAGGTGACGGCGGAGGCGCTGAAGGTGGTGGCGGCCGCCGGTGCCACCCTCGACACGACCGAGTTCGACCTCGGCGGTGCCCGCTACCTGCGCGACGGCACCATTCTCCCGGACGACGCGCTGGCCGAGCTGCGCGGCTACGACGCCATCCTGATGGGGGCGGTGGGAACGCCCGAGGTGCCGCCGGGGGTGATCGAACGGGGCCTGCTGCTCAAGATGCGCTTCGAGCTGGACCTGTACGTCAACCAGCGGCCGTTCCAGGGCACGGCACCTGGCCAGGACCGGCCGCACGACTTCGTCGTGATCCGCGAGAACACCGAAGGCCCCTACGTGGGCGAGGGTGGTCTGCTGCGGCGGGGCACGGCCCACGAGGTGGCGACCCAGGGCAGCGTCAACACCCGCCTGGGCGTGGAGCGCTGCGTGCGCTACGCGTTCGACCTGGCGCGGACCCGCCCGCGCCACCACCTGACGCTCGTCCACAAGACCAACGTGCTGACCTTTGCCGGCGACCTGTGGCAGCGCACCTTCGACGAGGTGGCGGAGGAGTACGCCGACATCGACACGGCCTACCACCACGTGGACGCGGCCTGCATCTACTTCGTCCAGGACCCGCAGCGCTACGACGTCATCGTCACCGACAATCTGTTCGGCGACATCCTGACCGACCTGGGTGGGGCGGTGAGCGGTGGCATCGGGCTGGCCTCGAGCGCCAACCTCAACCCGGCGCGGACCGGACCGTCCATGTTCGAGCCGGTGCACGGATCCGCGCCGGACATCGTGGGGACGGGGCGGGCCAACCCGACGGCGGCGGTGCTCTCCGCCGCGCACATGCTGGAGTTCCTCGGAGAAACCGACGCCGCGGCCCGGGTGCGGGCGGCGTGCGCGGAGCCGGCGACCGGCTCGACCACGGAGATCGGCGATGAACTCGCGCAGCGGGCCAAGGAGCTGGTGGCCACCGGAGCAACCCCGGTCGACACAACGGCGGTCAACAACTGAGACGAACATAGGTTCGTGACCATACCGAACACCCGCGCGCCTGGCAAGGGGATGTTCATGGCGCGGCTTGACGCCCCGCGACCGGCCCGGCGAGACTGCACAACGCATGTTCGATGCGTCGCACCAGGTATTGAACATCGTCTAGCGCACGCCGGGCCCCGTCGTGCGCTGCGAAGCCGTCCCTCCGGGGGCGGCTTTCATCGTTGTCGGCACCGGTCGTTCAAGGAGGACCACTACATGGCGATCACGCCCACCCCGAAGATCTGGATGAACGGCGAGCTCGTCGACTGGGAGAACGCCCGCATCCACGTCCTCACGCACACCTTGCACTACGGCATGGGCGTGTTCGAGGGGATCCGGGCCTACGAGACCGCGCAGGGGCCGGCGGTGTTCCGCCTCACGGATCACATCGTGCGGCTGTTCAACTCGGCGAAGATCATCGGCCTCGACATCCCCTACACCGTGGAGGAGATCGTCCAGGCCACCAAGGACACCGTCGCGTCGACGGGACTCCCCGGCTGCTACGTCCGCCCGATCGCGTACTACGGCTACGGCGAGATGGGTCTGAACACGCTGCCCTGCTCCGTGGACGTCGCCATCGCCTGCTGGCCGTGGGGCGCGTACCTGGGCGACGACGCCGTGACCAAGGGCGTCCGCATGAAGGTCAGCTCCTGGACGCGCCACGACCACAACACCATGCCGCCGGCGTCGAAGACGACGGGCAACTACGCCAACTCCTCGTTGGCGAAGGTCGAAGCGCTGAAGGCCGGGTACGACGAGGCCATCATGCTGGCCCCGAACGGCATGGTGGCCGAATGCACCGGCGAGAACATCTTCGCCGCGCGCCACGGCATCCTCATCACGCCACCCCTCTCGGCCGGTGCGCTGGAGGGCATCACGCAGAGCTCGGTGATGACCATCGCCCGCGACCTCGGCTTCGACGCGAGGGTCGACCACCTGGCGCGAAGCGACCTCTACATCGCGGAGGAGATGTTCGTGTGCGGCACCGCGGCGGAGATCAGCGCCGTCAATTCGGTGGACGATCGGCTGTTGCCGTGTCCTGGGCCGATGACCCGGGCCATCGCGGAGATCTACGGCCGCGCCGTCCGCGGTCAGGAAGACAAGTACAAGGACTGGTGCGAGCATGTCGGCTGAACGCGGCGCCGCGGTACGCGAGGAGGTCGAGATCTTCGACACCACGCTGCGGGACGGCTGCCAGCTCGAGGGCGTCTCGGTGACCGTGGAGGACAAGCTGCGCATCGCCGAGCAGCTCGACGTGCTCGGCGTCCACTACATCGAGGGCGGCTGGCCGGGCGCCAACCCCAAGGACGAGGAGTTCTTCCGCCGAGCCGCCACCGAGCTGCGCCTGACCACCTCGACGTTGGTGGCTTTCGGCTCCACCCGCCGGGTCAAGGGCAAGGTGGACGACGACCCCACACTGCGCAACCTGGTCGAGGCCGGCACGGCTGCGGTCTGCATCGTCGGGAAGAGCTGGGATTCCCATGTCACCGATGCCCTCGGCACCACGCTGGCGGAGGGCGAGGCGATGGTGGGTGACAGCGTCGAGTTCCTCGTGGGGAACGGGTTGCGGGTGCTGTTCGACGCTGAGCACTTCTTCGACGGCTACAAGCGCAACCCGGAGTTCAGCCTTCGGGTGCTGGAGGCGGCGGTCGAGAAGGGAGCCAGCCACCTGGTGCTGTGCGACACCAACGGGGGGTCGCTCCCCTTCGAGGTGGAAGCGGTCGTCGGCGCGGTCAAGAACCACTTCCGTGACGATGCAATCATCGCGATCCACACCCACGACGACACCGGTTGCGCCGTAGCCAACGCTGTCGCCGCGGTGCGCGCGGGCGCCCGCCAGGTCCAGGGCACGATGAACGGCCTCGGTGAGCGCACGGGTAACTGCAACCTCACCACCGTCATCCCCAACCTGTCGCTGAAGCTGCGCTACGCCACGCTGCCCGAAGGCCGCCTGGAGCGGCTAACCGGCGTCAGCCATCACGTCGCCGAGCTCGTCAACCGGCCCCTGAACCCGCAGGCGCCCTACGTCGGCTCCTCGGCGTTCGCCCACAAGGCCGGTCTGCACGTTTCGGCCATCGCCAAGCGCAAGGATGCGTACGAGCACGTCGACCCTGAGGCGGTCGGCAACGGCACCCGCTTCGTCGTCAGCGAGATGGCCGGTCGGGCCACCATCAAGCTCAAGGCCGAGGAGATCGGCCTCGACATGGACGGTGCCGCGGTGGGGCAGGTCATCGACGACCTCAAGCGTCTGGAGCACGAGGGCTACCACTTCGAGGCCGCCGACGCATCGCTGGAGTTGCTCATGCGCAGGGCGGACGGCTGGGAACAGGAGTTCTTCCGGGTCGAGTCGATGCGGGTGATCACCGACGAGCTGCCCAACGGCGAGTTCACGACCGAGGCGACGGTGAAGGTGTGGGTCCCCGGAGGCGAGGGCCGGCCGGGCGCTCATCGGCACGTGCACACCGCGGAGGGCAACGGTCCGGTCAACGCCATCGACACCGCGTTGCGGGCGGCCGTCGGCGCTTCCTATCCCGAGCTGGAGCGAGTGCACCTCACCGACTACAAGGTCCGGATCCTCGACGGGGCGACCGCCACCGGCGCCGTCACCCGAGTGCTCATCGACGCCACCGACGGCGAGCGGTCGTGGACGACGATCGGCGTATCGCCCAACATCATCGAGGCGTCCTGGCAGGCCCTGGCCGACTCGATCGTCTTCGGCCTCCTCCACGCCCGCGGTCCCGACGCTGACCGTTCTGCGGCCGACTAGACAGGCGCCATGGCCGCCCCGCAGTTCGTCCCGGTCTCCCCGGTGGACAAGCCTCGTTCCTACGAATCGCCCGACCACGTCCCAGGCAGCTGGCGGGCCGATCGTCCGGCCGAGATCACGGGGCGCCAGCCGGAGGGCGCGCAGCTCGGCTACCAGGGGCCGGACCAGGGCTACGGCCTGTTGCTGGCCGAGCGCCTCCGGAGCCGGTTGCACATGCAATCAGGCGAGATCATGGACGACGCCATCCAGGGATGCCTGGGCGTCGCCCTCCGGCGCGCGTCGATCTTCGGGCGCGCCCCGACCATCCACGACTTCACCGTGGCCTTCACCATCTGGGGCTACCTCGATTCCTCGCCGTCGGTCGACCTGGTGACGCTCCGGCGCCCGCTGTTCGAGGGCGTGCGCAACACCGGGCACCACTACGCCGAGGCCCGCGCCATCGCCGACCTGGTGCCGGAGGCCACCCTCCGCAAGACGCACCAGGAGGTGCTGAGCGAGTATCCCGGGTCGTGGCGGGAGCTGCTCGCGGCTTGAGCTCCGCCGGGCCGGCGCCATCGTTCGACATCGCCGTCATCGGGGGCGGGATCGCCGGTGTGTCCGCGGCGTGCGAGCTCGCCGCGGCTGGACTGGTGGTGATGCTGCTCGAACAGGAGGAGCAGCTCGCCCACCACACCACCGGCCGGTCCGCCGCGGTCTTCCTCGAGAGCTATGGCCCGCCGCCGGTGCGGGCCCTGACGGCGGCCAGCCGGTCGGACTATGCCGCCGCGCCTGAGCGCTTCGGCACCGGGCCGCTGCTGGAGGCTCGCACCGCGCTGTGGGTAGCGCCGGCGCGGCAGGCGTCCCTGCTGGACGCGCTGATGGGCGAGGTCGGCACGCTGCAGCCACTGACGCCATCGGCCGCGCTCGAGCACTGCCCCGTGCTCCGACCGGGCTACCCGGTGGCCGCGGCGCTGGAGCCGGACGCGGCGGTGATCGACGTGCTGGCGCTGCATCAGGGCTTCGTTAGGGGCCTGGTCGGCGCCGGCGGCTCGATCCTGCGGGCGACGCGCGTCACCGCGATCCAGCGTTCCGGTTCCGGATGGCGGTTGGGGTGGCCGGGAGGTGAGGTCACCGTCGGCTCGGTCGTGCTGGCCGCGGGGGCCTGGTGCGACGAGCTGGCGGTCTGCGCCGGGGCGAGGCCGCTCGGCCTGCGACCCCTGCGGCGGACCCTGGCCACCTGCCGCGTGCCAGCCGGCGCGGACCTGGATCCGGAGGGCCCGCTGGTGTCCGACGCCGCCCACACGTGGTACTTCAAGCCGGAGGGCCCCAACGTGCTCGTCTCGCCGGCGGACGAGACGCCGAGCCCGCCCTGCGATGCCCAGTCAGAAGAGGCCGATGTCGCGCTCGGCATCGAGCGGGTCAACGGGGCCACGACGCTCGGCTTGCGTTCGGTGCTGAGCGCGTGGGCCGGGCTGCGGACCTTCGCACCCGACCGGGTGCCCGTGGTGGGCGAGGATCCATCGTGCTCCGGGCTGTACTGGCTGGCCGGCCAAGGCGGCTACGGCATCCAGACCGCGCCCGCCATGGCCCGCTGCCTCACGGGTCTGGTCACGGGGGCCGGATTGCCAGCGGACCTGACGGCGCGAGGCGTGACGGAGCGAGACCTGTCGCCTGGACGGTTCGCAGCCTGATCCTACTCTGGTGTTCCTCCCACGGTAGGATCGGCGCATGGGAGTGGCCAAGTTCAGCGTGTCCTTCGATCCGGACCTCGGCGACGCCATCCGCCGCGCCGCGGAGGACGAAGGTCAGACCGTGTCCGCGTGGCTGGCCGAGGCGGCGCGCCTGCGGGTCAAGAACCTGATCCTCAGGCAGGCGCTCGACGAGTACATGAAGGAGACGGGCGTGACCGAGGAGGAGCTGAACGCGGCTGCCGACGAGGCGCTGGCCAAGGGGTTCTGGGTCGGGCCAGCCGAAGAGTCCGACACGGCCGAGGCCGGCTGATGGCGTTGATCTTCGATGCCGGCGCGCTCATCGCCTGCGAGCGCGGCAACTCTTCGGCCATCGGACTGCTGAACAGAGCAGAACGAACATCGTTACCGATTCGTACCTCGGCGGCGGTCGTGGCTCAGGTCTGGCGCGGGGGACCCCGCCAGGCCTTACTGGCGCGGGCGCTGTCGGCCGCCGTGGAGGAGCCCTTGGACGCGGAGCGCGCCCGTTCGATTGGTGCCCTACTGGGCCGTGCAGGTAGGAGCGACGTGGTCGACGCGGCCGTGGTTGATGTGGCGGAGAACGGGGATGTCATCGTCACCGCGGATCCCTATGACATCGCCGCGCTCGTCGCGGCGTCGGGCCGCCGGGTGTTCGTTCTCCCGATCTGACCTCGCACAGAGGTTTGCCGAGCGGCGCGGAGGGAGCAGACTTCCAGCATGCAGCCGATGACGCTCACCCCCGAACAGCACGAGTTCCGGGCCGTCGTCCGGCAGTTCGCCGAGGACAAGCTCGGGCCGCTGGCGGCGGAGACGGATCAGAAGGCCGAGTACTCCTGGCCGGCGTTCGAGGCCCTCAAGGCCATGGAGCTGACGGGACTCTCGTTTCCCGAGGAGTTCGGCGGCGCTGGAGCGGAGCTCGTCACCCAGGCCATCGTCGTGGAGGAGCTGGCGCGGGTCGATGCCTCGGCCAGCCTCATGTTCCTCATCTCCAAGCTGGCGATGATGCCGGTCCTCAACTTCGGCACCGAGGCGCTCAAGGCCCGTTACGTGCCCCGGGTGGCGAGCGGGGAGAGCCAGGGCAGCTACTGCCTGTCCGAGGCCGACGCCGGATCCGACGTGGCGTCCATGGCTATGCGGGCCGTGCGCGACGGCGACGACTACCTGCTCACGGGTACCAAGGTCTGGATCACCAACGGTGGCATCGCCGACCTGTACACGGTCTTCGCCAAGACCGACTCCGGCGCCGGGCACCGCGGGATCAGCGCCTTCGTGGTGGAGAAGGGCTGGGGGGTGGAGGTGGCCAAGCTGGAGCACAAGATGGGCATCAAGGGCTCGCCCACCGCCCAGATCGTCCTCGACGAGGTGCGGGTGCCGGCCAGCAATCTGATCGGTGAAGAGGGGCAGGGCTTCTACTACGCCATGCACACCCTCGACCGCAGCCGGCCGACGATCGGAGCGCAGGCGGTCGGCATCGCCCAAGGCGCTCTGGACTACGCCGTCGGCTACATGAAGGAGCGGCGCACCTTCGGTCGTCCCCTCGCAGAGAACCAGGGCCTCCAATGGATGGTGGCCGACGCCGCCATGCGGATCGAAGCGGCGCGAGGGCTGGTGTACCGGGCCTGCGCCCTCGTCGACGACGGGGATCCTGACAACCAGCTCCCGGTGGCCGGCGCGATGGCCAAGTGCTTCGCCTCGGATGTCGCCATGCAGGTGACGACGGACGCCGTCCAGCTCCTCGGCGGCTATGGGTACACGACGGATTTCCCGGTCGAGCGCATGATGCGCGACGCAAAGATCACCCAGATCTACGAGGGCACCAACCAGATCCAACGCATGGTGATCGCGAAGCGCCTACTCGGTTGAGAGTTCCTGTCCGTATGGTGCTGTCCCGTATCGGCCTGTCCGGCGGTCATCCCTAGCACTATCCCTAGTGCGGTAGCGTCGCTCGCGTGGCAACCATCCGGCAGCGGCGACCAGGAGTGTGGGAGGTGCGCGTCTTCGTCGGCTACGACGAGCGGGGACGTCCCGCCCAGGTCAGCAGGACGATCAAGGGGACCAAGCGGCAGGCGCAGCGGGTCGCCGCCGAGCTGACCGTGACGCCGCCAGCGGCCAGCGCCGGCCGAACTGTGGCCGATGCACTTGGCGCATGGCTCGAAACCCGCTCGCCGACGTGGGCGGCCTCGACGGTGCGTGACCAGACCAGCCGGGTCTCGCTGGTCAAGGCGGACCGGATCGCCCGCACGCCGCTCGGGCGGCTCACGGTGGCCGACGTCGACCGCTGGCACGCCCGGCTGCGTGGCCGAGGCGTCGGCGAGTCCTCACTGCGCAACCAGCACCTCGTGCTGCGCGCCGCGCTGTCCCAGGCGGCGCGTTGGGGCTGGGTGACGACGAACGTGGCCGCTCTGGCCACCCTGGGCCGGCGGACGGTGGCTCCCCGTACGGCGATGACCTCGGTGGAGGTCCGGGCTGTGATCGAGGCGGCGGGCCGTCTCGACCCTGCGGCCGGCGTTGCCTTTCGGCTGGCAGCGATCACGGGCGCCCGCCGGGCCGAGCTCTGTGCACTCGTCTGTACCGACCTCGACGGTGACCGCCTCTCGATCGACTCGAGCATCGCCATCGAACGCTCGGGCTCGATTGCTCACAGACAGGTGCCCGCGCTCATCGACGCCGCCACGAAGACCGGCCATCGGCGGGTCGTGCGGCTCGACCCGCAGACCGTGGCGGCCATCAGGGCGCTCTGGTCGATCAGCGAGTGGTGGGGCCCGTGGCTCTTGACGCCGTACGAGCGACCGCTGAACCCCGAGCGGCTGACGAGCTGGTGGCGCCTGGCCCGCCGAGACGCCGGTCTGGACCCCCGTTGGCGGCTCCACGACCTGCGCCACTGGTCGGCCACCGAGGCCATCGGCAGGGGCCACGACATCCGCACCGTCGCCGGCCGCCTGGGCCACGCCAACCCGGCCATGACACTGCGGACGTACGCCCACGCTCTCGACGGCGCCGACGCCGGAGTGGCAGCCACGCTCGCCGGTGCGCTGGAGGCCGATGATGCGTCCGCCTGAGCTGCGCGACGAGGATCCGCCCGACGATGCCGTGGTGGTGATCCGAGGCGGGCTCCACAGCCTCGACGCTGAGAGGGTGGTCGATGTGTGCCAGGACACCTTCCGCAGACTTCGGCTTCTATGAGCTGTCGGTGTTCGCTGCGATGGACGGCGACGTCGAAGCCCTCTGCCGCCGCCTCGACCGCCTTCGCAGCCCAGGAACGATCTGGGTGGCGAGCTGCGGACAGCTCCGGGCTGCCGGGTTCACCCTCGCCGCCACCGACGCCTCGCCGCACTTCGACGTGGTGCTGCCCTCCCTCGCCCCGGATATCGTTGAGACAGTAAGGGCCTGCTTCGAGGCTCGTGCGAACCCGGCCAGACATCGGTGAGGAGGTCGCGATGGTTCGGCAGCTGACCGTTGACTTCAACCGAGTCATCGACGGTGACCTGATCCGAGCCAACGCCCGGCGCGCCGTTCATGGACCGACGCTCGAGATCGGCTCCGTGGTGGTCGTTGGAGACGATGA
>DASTFY010000336.1:0-3903 GCA_035719525.1 Acidimicrobiales bacterium | reverse complement strand
GTCCGGGCCGTCAACTGCCAAGATCGGCGTCGATGGAATCGAACCCGGCATTCCGGTGGACGGGCGTGTGCATCGACTGTGCCGATGCCGAGGAGCTGGCCGCGTTCTACGGCGGGCTGCTCGGATGGAAGGTGACCAACCGTGATGGGGACGGTTGGGTGGCCATGCCAGACCCGGCCGGCGGCATCGGGCTCCTGTTCCAGGCCGAGGCGGCCTATCGCCCTCCCGTGTGGCCCGAGCAGCCCAGCGCTCAGGACAAGATGCTCCACCTCGAGATAGAGGTCGACGACCTCGAGTCGACCGTGGCCCATGCCATCGCGTCAGGAGCCCGGCTGGCCGACTACCAACCGCAAGCGAACGTGCGGGTCATGCTCGACCCGGCCGGTCATCCCTTCTGCCTCTACCGGGACTGAGGCTTCCGAGCTCCCCGCTGGGCGCGGGCGATGCGGGCCAGGTCGCCGGCGGCGCGCAGTGCTCCCCTCAGGCTGAGCTTCGTGCCGCCGACGTCGCGCCACTCCGTGAGTGGCACCTCCAGGAACGCCGACGCCGGAAGGCCGGGTGTGCCCGCCGAACCGCGGTGCAGCCGGCTCAACAGCTCGACGTCGAAGACCCAGCGGCTCGTGAAGGGACGTTCCAGGGCCGCCCGCAGCGACGGGCCGTCACGGAAGACCTTGGCCCCGCACTGGGTGTCGTAGACGTCGAGGTCCAGGATCAAGCTGCTGACCGTGGCGAACACTCGTCCCAGGTAGTGCCGCACCATCGACCGCTGGATGGCATGGCCCAGCAGCCCGACGCGGGCGCCCATCACCACCTCCAGGTCAGGTCGGTCCTGGAGCGTGGCGATGAGCCGGGCCATCTCGGCCGGGGGGGTGGCCAGATCGGCGTCGTAGTAGGCCACGATGCGGGCCCCGCTCTCGAGACCGTGGCGCAGGCCGACGCGGACGGCCTCGCCCTTGCCCGCATTGACCGCCCGGCTGAGCAGCCCGAAGCGCTCCGGGGCCGTGTCGACCAAAGCCTGCAGCGCGGCGCCGGTCCCGTCCGTCGAGCCGTCGTCGACCAGGATCAAGCCGGCCCCGGCCCGCTTGGCCAACTCCGCCAACCCGTCGGGATCGAGCCGGGCCGCCTCGTCGAAGCACGGGACCACGATGGCGACGGCATTCGTCACCGGCCGCACACCGCCCACGTGGACAGTCCGGGCACGGGGACGCCGTGGCGGGACAGGAAGCGGGAGGCCGAGATGTCGGCCCGGAGAGCGGCCGTCATGCCGGCGGTCAGCGCCGGTCCCCGCGACCAGGCCCCGACGCCCTTCGGATCCGAGTGCCGTCCGGCCCGCTCCAGCAGCACCTCGAACGCCCTCGGCACGAGCAGCGTCGTGAACAGAGATCCGCTCGCGCTCACCGTCAGATGGCGCCCGAGCAGCGCTCGCAGCTCGTTCGGCCGGTAGCGGCGGTGGTGCCCGAGCATCCGGTCGTGGTCCGAGTACAGGCCGGGATGGGCCGGCACGCTGACCACCGCCGTCCCGCCCTCGGCCACCAGCGGAACGACCTCCAGACCGACGAAGGCCTCGTCGTCGGGGACGTGCTCGATCACGTCGAGGAGCAGCACCAGGTCGAAGGGTCCTTCGGGCCGTTGCGCCGTCCGCGTGATGCGGTCGCCGGCCGGCGTGGCCAGGTCCTCGGACCGGTAGTTGACGTCCCAGCAGACGATGCGGGCCGTGAGCGCCAGATCCGGCGCCAGCTCGTGGGCCAGCCAGCCGTCGCCGGCCCCGACATCGAGCACCCGAGCGACGCCGGGGAGATCGACGTGCTGGCCGATGAGCTGGCGGAAGAACCCGGAGCGGGCGACCTCCCAGGGATGGCGGCGCGCGCTGCCCGACCGCTCACGCAGGTCCATCGAGGCTCCTCCCCAGGCTCACAGCGCGTCGGGATCGTCGTCGGCCGGCGGTGGGGCGATGAAGACCACCATCGGCTGCCCCAGCTCGATCAGGCGGGACAGATCGGATTGGTCGGTCGCCGTGAGGCGGGGATCGACCGACATGCCGAACAGGTTGGTGTCGACCAGCGGGACCAGGTCGCTCGCGCCGGCCGCCTCCAGCCGGTCGACGAGCCGCGCCCGCACGGCCGCGTACTCATCCCGCTCGGACGGGGTGCGGGCATCGAAGCGGGCCACCTCCACCGCGTCAGGGACGTTGCGCCAGACGTCGATGTAGCCGCCGGTGGCGAGGTGGATCTGCGCGTCGGCCTCGGCCCGGGGGCGGACCCGATGCTCCGTGACCGGCACGTGGAAGTACTGGTCGGCGGCCACGTCGAGCCCCCGCCGCTCCAGCTCGTTGAGCAGCCCGAAGCCAGGGCTGCCGATGTCCGCGGCGTCGCTCCAGCGCACCACGTAGCGGCCGTCGCCACCCGTCGCCGCGCCGACACCCTCCACCACCGCCTCGTAGGTCGGCGCCGCCAACGTGCCCACGGCGCGGCTGAGCCGCTCCTCGGGGTCGTGGGCGTCGGCGAACGCCACCGCGGTGGCGCCGGAGGCCAGCACCGCCACGCCGGCCGCCACCTGCGCGACGCGGGTGGCCAGGCGCGCCGCACCGTCGGGCCGGCGGTGCTGCCACCAGGCGACGGCCGTCCAGACCACGGCTCCGACCAGAACGGTGGCGACCCCCCAGGCCCACAGCGTCAGGTAGAACCACGGGCGTCCGAAGATCCGGATCATGGAGACCGCGCCGAGCGCCAAGGCGACCCCGACCACCACGTGCAACGCCTTGAGCGCGCGGGATCCGACCCGCCAGGCGACGGCCACCGCCACCAGCCAGATCACTAGCACCACCGCCCCGCGCGCCGTCGAGGCCGCAGTCACGAAGCGACCGGTGCCGGCCAGTTGGCCCCCGAGGCCGGACCAGATGTCGAGGTGGCGGAGGGCCAGGCGGATCCCCTCGCCTGGACCGATGGCGGCCTCCGGCGGCGAGCCGAAGTGGTCGATGAGCTCGCTGATGTTGCCCGGCCGGTTGGTGAGCTGATCGGCCACCGGCGGAAGCCACAGCACGACACCGAGGCCCATCGCCCACGCCACGGTGCGCAGTGGACGCCGGCGCGCCTCGGGCGGCGATCGCCACGCGTGCACCACGACGGTGCCCAGGCCGAGCGCCACCATGCCGACGGCCAGCGGGAGATACGGGACGTGGGTCTGGGCGCACAGCACCGCCGCAGCCACCAGGGGGATGAGCATGAGATGGTCACCGCACAGCACCGCCCACGCCGCCAACAGGACCACGATCCAGGCGACGAGCGGGAGGTACGGGTTCCATGGCTGGGTGAGGATGACCTGCCCGTAGCCCCGGAGCACCAGCGCCAGCATGGCGGCGACGACCGCCACGCCCCGCCAGCCGGCCCGGCGCCACCCGATCCACAGCGCGATTGCGATGGCGCCGAGGTGGATCGCCACCGTTCCGGCCTGGAGCGCCCAGGAGGTCTGGCCCAGCAGGCGGTACGTGGGCGCGAGGAGGTAGAAGCTGAGCGGGCCGGGGTGGCTGCCCTGGTCCGGATACTCGCCGATGCGCCCGGGCAGGCCGATCAGTGGGGTGTCGCGGGTCCCGACGTCCCGGACGCGGAACTCGGTCATGGCCAGGTCGAGCACCGGGTACCACTGGCGGGCGGTCAGGGCGGCCGCCGCCACGAGCAGTGGGAGGCCGACCACGAGCACGGCGACGGGTAGCAGGAGCCCCGGCCGCTCCCAGACCGGCCGCGCGGTCCGGACCGGTGGCGCCTGCTCCAGGTCCGTCACGAAGCGGACAGGGTAATCCGGCGCGAGGAGAACCGAAGGGCCCACGAGCCCGAACGACACGGGCGCGAGGAGAACCGAAGGGCCGACGAGCCCGAACGACACGGGCGCGAGGAGAACCGAAGGGCC
>DASTFY010000335.1:0-19571 GCA_035719525.1 Acidimicrobiales bacterium | reverse complement strand
CTGCTGGACAACACCCACCGCAACTGCGCCGGCGGTCATACGCAGTGGGGCACCTGGCTGTCGTGCGAGGAAGTCGCGAACGGTCGCGTGTACGAGGTCGACCCGCTCGGCGCACGCCCACCTCGCGCGCACAACGCCATGGGCCGGTTCCAGCACGAGGGCGCCGCGGTCGACGCGGCGCGCCAGACCGTGTACCTGTCCGAGGACGAGAGCAACGGGCTGCTCTACCGCTATCGCTACCACGGTCCGGGGGACCTTTCGACCGGCGTGCTCGAGGCCGCCCGGGTCGACCTTGGCCTCGTGACATGGCTGCCGGTGCCTGACCCCTCGGCCCGCCAGCAGCCCACCCGCAGCCAGGTGCCGGGGGCCGCGACGTTCGGCGGCGGCGAGGGCATCTGGTTCCATGACGACATCGTCAACCTGGCGACGAAGCGGGACGACAAGGTGTGGGCCTACAACGTGGTCACCCAGCAGCTGTCGATCGTGTACGACTGGACCACCCATCCGAACCCCGTGATCCGTGGTGTCGACAATCTCGCCGTACGCAACCGGGATCTGTTCATCTGCGAGGACCAAGGCACGCTCGGCAATCCTGAGGATCCCGAAATCTGCGTCCTGGAGCCCGACGGTACGGTCTCCCCCTTCCTACGGGCGGTGGGGCACCGCTTGAGCGAGCTGACCGGGGCCGCGTTCTCTCCGGCCGGTGACCGCCTCTACTTCTCCTCACAGCGGGGCGTTGACGGGCGCGGCGTCACCTACGAGGTCACCGGCCCATTTCCCAGCTGACCACCACGGAGGTGGGCAGCCTCTCCCGTGACATGAAGGGCGGCCATGGCGCGGGACGGGGCGCCGAGCTCCTCTCGCCCGGGCCAGGTTTGGGGCTGGGGCTCAGCGGGCACCACCGGCAGCACCGGCCGACCGGCCGCCATAACGAAAGAGGTTCGGACATGGCTCTACTGCTTTGGATCGGCGCCGTGATCCTGGCCGTCCTGGGCGTCATCGCGCTGTTGGGCGGCAACATCATCTGGGGCATCGTCCTCTTGGTGGCGGCCGCCCTGGTAGGCCCCGGTGGGTACAGCATCTTCGGCCGCCGAACGGTCTAGTTCTCCCTGCGCGCCGCAGCCCCGGCCCATACGAACGGCCGGGGCTGTGGCGCGTCTGCATGGCGGTGTTCAAGCGCTTTCGGGAAACCCTGATCAGGGCCGACCCGGAGATGGCCGCGCATTTCGAGCCGAAGTGGAGTACCGCCGAGGAACTGTTCGCAGCCGGCGGCAGAGCCTTACGTGGTCGGTATGCGCCCGGTCGCTCGTCGTCGGCGCGGGCGAAACCGCCGTGGGCGTCCTGGGCGCAGCGCCGTTCGGAGCGGCGGTGATCGGGACCTCGGTCGGGTCCGCGGCCTCCGGCGGGGCGGTGCCCACCGCGCCAGGCGGACCAGAGCTGTCACCGTTGTCGCGTAGGACCAGCAGGCCGAGCCCGGCGGCGAAGACCACCATGGTCAGACCGCCGACAGCGATGAGCACCCGCCGAAGAGGTACGTCGCTGGCCGGCTCGGTCGCGTACGGCTCGGGCTCGTAACGGTTGCGCTGCGCGGGATCAGGCGGAGGGACCTCGCCGGGCATGGGGACACTCGCTTCTTCCCGCCCGCTTGGCCCGGGGACGGCGGTCACCCGCCGAGAGTGGAACCCGGGGGTACGGTGTCGCCGCGGAGGTCCGGTCGTTGGTGAGCACGCGAGACAAGCTGGGGGTGCGGCTGCTGACGGCGTTCGTGGTCGGCTTCGTCATCCTCACCCTGGAGATCGGCTACACGCGGGTCATCTCGTTCAAACTCTTCTACTACTACACGTACTTCGTTATCGGCCTCGCCCTGCTCGGCCTGGGCGCCGCGAGCGCCGTGACCGCGCTGTCGAGTCGGCTGCGTGCCGTGGACACCTTGCGCCTCGTGCGCGTAGTGGCGCCCACCGCCGCGGTCGTCGGGCTCGGCGGTTACCTCGTCGTGGCCCGCTTGCCGACCGACGTCAACCTGATCTGGGCCGGTACCCCGGTTGGGGCTGTCGGGCAGCTCTCCCGGCTGCTCGCGGTGTCGCTCGCATTGACCGCCGTGTTCTTCGCCGTTGGCCTGCTGCTCGCCGGCCTGATGGTGGCCGAGGCGCGCAACGTCGGTCGTCTCTACTTCTGGGACCTGACCGGGGCGGCGGTCGGCTGCCTGCTCGCCGTCCCCCTGCAGGTGTCGATCGGCCCCCCGGCGATGATTCTCACGTCGCTCGTAGTGCTCGCCGCGCTGGGTGTCGTCGCCGCGGCCGTCGAGCGTGACCACGCGCTGCGGGCCATGGCCGTCGCCGCCGTCGTCGCTCTCTTCGCCCTCGGGGCTGGGCAGTTGAAGATCCGGGCCGACGGCGCCAAGACGATCAAGGACGGCGACTCGGTCGCCGCCGGCGACTGGGGGGCCGTCTTCCGTGTGGATGCCGTCGAGTTCGGGGACCTTCACGTCCTCCACCACGACGGCCTGTGGGGTTCGGCGATCTGGCGCTACGACGGAACGCCCGCGACCACCGGTCGCTTCCTCACCGACAGTCGACAGCTGCCCTTCGCGGTCGCCTCGGGCGACGATCCGCGGGTGCTCATCATCGGCGCCGCCGGCGGCAACGAGGTCCAGGCGGCGCTCACCTACGGCGCCGGCCACATCGACGCCGTCGAGCTCAATCCGGTCACGGTCGACCTGCTGCGCGGGGAGTTCGCCGAGTACGCCGGCAACATCACCGAGCACCCGGACGTGGACTACATCCAAGGCGACGGCCGCACATTCCTCGCCCGCAGTGACGACGAGTACGACATCATCTGGTTCGTCGCACCCGACAGCTACGCCGCCACCAACGCTGCCACCGCCGGTGCCTTCGTACTTTCCGAGAGCTACCTGTACACGACGCAGATGGTCGAGACGGCGTTCGACCACCTCTCGCCCGACGGCCTCGTCGTCGCCCAGTTCGGCGACTTCGACTTCGACACCCGACCGACCCGTACTGCGCGGTACCTGGTCACGGCGCGGGAGGCGCTCAAGGGCCGGCTCGGGTCCTTCGCCGACCACACCGCCCTCGTCGTGGAACGCAACGACCTTGAGGTTGGACGGACTAGCACGATCATGCTGTTCCGTTCGCCCATCGCACGCAACACCGTCGAGCGCCTGCAGTCATCGCTCTCCAACGTCCCCAACGCCCGGGCGCTCTACCTGCCGAGCACGGTGCGCGAGGACGGTGTCACCGCCGACGTCATCGACCTCCCCGACGACGAGCTCGACCGTGTAGTCGACAATTACCCGTACGACATTTCCGCCGTCGACGACGGGCGGCCGTTCTTTTGGCACTTCACCGACTTCCGCGACGTGCTGACGGACTGGGAGCGACGCTACGAGGACTCCGAGATCGCCATCGGCGAGCGCCTTCTGCTCGTGATGATCATGCTGGGTGCTGTCGTCGCCTTCGTCCTGCTTGGCCTGCCGTTCGCTGTCACCCGCCGGCGCGCCGAGGTGCCTGTCCCGGGCCGGTGGCGCTTCTTCGCTTACTTCGCCTCACTTGGTCTCGGGTTCATGCTTATCGAGATCTCGATGATCCAACGGTTCGCCCTGCTGCTCGGGTTCCCGACGTTGTCGCTCTCGGTCTCCCTCTTCACCCTGCTCGTCGCTACCGCCGTCGGCGCGAGGTGCTCCGGCGCCGTCCACCGGCTCCCCGGGGGGTTGGCGACAGTGACTACCACGCTCATCGTCCTGGCTGGCGTCTACATGCTGACGAGTGACGCCATCACCGAAGCCGCGCTGGCGTGGTCGCAGGGGCTGCGCATCGCCCTCGTGTTCGTGCTGCTGTTTCCGATCGGCCTCCTGCTCGGCACATTCCTGCCGTCGGGGATGAAGGCCGTGGTGGCAACGGCCGACCGGTCGGGGGCCGACCAGGGCCGACTGGTCGCCTGGTGCTGGGCGGTCAACGGGTTCTTCTCCGTCCTCGGCGCCTCGCTGACCACCGTCGTATCGATGGCGTTCGGGTTCGACCGCGCCGTCCTCGCTGGGTTGATCCTCTACGTGGTGGCGGCGGTGGTCGTGCCCGTCGAGCCGCTCCGCACAGGCCATGCCACGCGTGCTGAGCCCACGCCCGCCCGCACCGCCGACGCCGTCGGGACCCTCCGATAGCCTCGCCGGCGGTCAGGGGCCTCGCTATTGATTCGGCGCTCGGGCACGAGCGGGCGTCGACCACGCTCGACACCTACGCCCACCTCTGGCCGGGCGACGAGGAGGGCGTGCGGGCAGCCCTCGCCGGCCTTCTGTACGCTGCAGTGTCAGAACCGTGTCACAAGGGCAGCACCGGCTGAGCGAACCACCTGGTAGCGGCCCGCTCAGGCGTCCGGCACCCAGTTGCCATGGAAGCCGAAAGGCACCCGCTGGGGCAGGTGGACGGTGGCCACCGGCTCGGCCGCGAAATCCTGCGCGTCGAGGATGACCAGGTCGCTGCGATCGCTCGCCGCGTCGTAGACGAGCGACATGACCCAGCCGTCGTCCTCGGAGGCGTCATCGGAGCGCGGCACGAACACGCCCTCACCCGATTCGCGGCCGGCGCCGAAGGAGTGGGCGTCTGAAGTCCCGGCTTCCAGGTCGTGCTTGAGGAGCCCGCCGTGCTGCACGCCTTCGCCGAAGGCCGCGCTGTAGCCGTACCGGTGGGGCTGGCCGACCAGCCGCTCGTCCACCCGCGGGAACTCCTGGCCCCGGTCATCCAGTCGCTCTTCCACCACCTTGCCGGCGGCAGGGTCGATGGTCCAGCGGTCCAGCGTCGGCTGGCCCTCGTTGGGCCCGTTGTAATCGGACGAGAACATCTTGGGATGGCGGGCTACGTCGAGGACGATCCGGCCGTCGGGCAGGTCGTAGGCGTTCAGCGGGTGGTACACGTAGCAAGGCTCGACATCGGCCCAGCGCACATCCTCGGCCCGACCCTCGCGGGGCAGCACCCCCACCCGGGCCTGGTAGCCCTCCTCCCAGCGGTACGGGAACGGATAGCCCTCGGACAGCGCGTCGAGCTGGAAGGTGACGGGCAGGTCGAACACGATCACGCTGGAGTCGGTGATCGCGCAGTCGTGGAGCATGATCTTCCCCGGCACCGGGATCTCGACCACCTTGCGGATGGTGCCGTCCGGCCGCACGACCACGTACTTCACGTGGTCCCACTCCCAGTAGTAGGCCACGACGTGGAGCTCGCCCGTGATCGGGTCGCGCTTGGGGTGGGCCGAGAACGCCCCCGGCCAGGCGCCGTCGAAGTCGATGTAGCGGACCGACTCGAGGTCGTAGGTCATCTCGACCGGCAGCCCACCCGCCTCCACCAGGGCCCAGGTGGCGCCGGCGTGGCCGATCACGTTGGTGTTGGGCGCGCCGCCCCCGAAGAACGGGTGCCGCGGACCGGGGAGCGGTTCGCGGCCCTGCGCTTCGGCGACGGCGTCTCCCCGGACGTACCGGTTGCGGTACCACTCCGCCCGGCCGTCGCGGAGACGGATGCCGTGGACCATGCCGGTCCCCACGAACCAATGGTGCGTCCGCATGTCGACAGGGCCGATGGGGTTCGGCCCGTTGCGCAGGTAGCGCCCGACCAGCTCGGTGGGGATCCTGCCCGTGACCGCCAGGTCGTGAGCCTCGACCTCCTCGGTGACGGGTGCGAAGTTGCCCTCGACGTAGCGGTTCTCGACCGACGTGCTCACTGCTGTCCCTTCCCGGCCCGTGGGCCATGCCTCAAGTTGGATCGTCTCGGCGCCTTCGTTCGGCCGCCGAGCCCCAATCATTTCTGAACGTTGTACATGAACAGTGTTCAGGCAGTAGGCTCGGTTGTCAACGGGGAGATCTCATGTCACATGTCACCACCTCCGCCCGCCGACCGCGCAGCCCCCGCGGGCAGGGACGCCGGCTGCGCGACGAGCTGGTGCAGGCAGCGGCCCGACTGCTGGACGAGTCGGGCGACCCCGACACCGTCACCGTTCGAGGGGTAGCGGCCGAGGTAGGGGTGGCACCCACCGCCCTCTACCTGCACTTCGCCGACCGCGACGAGCTGATGGTGGCCGTCGTCGAGGAGCGCTTCACCGAGTTCGCCCGCACCATCGACGCCGCCGACCGCGGTGGCGACCCGCTGGAGGCGCTCATCCGTCGCGGCGAGGCCTACGTCGGCTTCGCCCTCGCCCACCCTGGGCACTACCGCGCCCTCTTCGGTGGCTTCGACGTGTCCGATCGTCGCCCCGACCTCGCGGATCGGCTGCAGACGGCTGGAGCACCGGCGGTCCTCGCGCTCGTGGACGCCGTCCGGCGCGCCCCGGACGCCGGACGGCTCGGCGGTGAGGACCCGGTCGTCGTGGCGGTAGCCCTGTGGTCGATGGTGCACGGCTACGCCGATCTGGCCCGCCGACAGGGGTGCTGGCCGTTCATGGAGGACATCGGCACAGTGCTGCGCGCGCACGCGGCGGCGTTCCAGAACCTCAGCTGACCCGGATCACCAAACCCTTCAGGTAGGCCGCTTCCGGAAAGGAGAGCAGGACGGGGTGATCCGTGGCCTGTGTGAGCCGGCCGATGATCTGGGCGTCGCGGCCGGCGTCGAGCGCGGCGCCGAACAGCACCTTCTGGAACAGATCCTCTGTGACCAGGCCGCTGCACGAGAACGTCACCAGTACGCCGCCGGGAGCCAGCAGCTTGAGCGCGAGGAGGTTGAGGTCCTTGTAGGCGCGCGTCGCCCGATTGAGCTGCGAGGCCGAGAACGCCAGCTTGGGGGGATCGGCCACGATGAGGTCGAACCGGGAGGCACGATCCCGAAGCAGTCGGAGGTGGGAGAACACGTCGGCCTCCACGAGGTGCGCGCCGCTGAAGCCGTTGCGCTCCAGGTTGGCCGCGGCGAGCAACAGCGACGGCTCCGACGAGTCGACGGCGGTGACCTCGGCCGCACCGCCCATGGCGGCCGCCACGCTGAAACCGCCGGTGTAGGAGAACAGGTCCAGCACGCGCCGGCCAGCGGCCAGGTCCGACACCACCCTGCGGTTCTCCCGCTGGTCGAGGTAGAAGCCCGTCTTGTGCCCCTCGACCAGGTCGGCCACGAAGCTCCACCCCGGCCCGTCCCCGGGCGGCCGCTCGGCGATCGACGCCGCGAACGGGGGCGCCTCCCCGGCGAGGACGCCGGTGCGCGGCGGCAGCCCCTCACGGCGGCGAACGTCCAGATCGGAGCGCTCGTACACCCCGACCACCCCAGGACGGGCGGCCAGCGCCGCGGTCAAGGCCTCGCGCCACCGGTCGGCGCCGGCCGACGAGAGCTGCAGCACCACATGGGTGTCGTACCGATCGGCGATGACCCCCGGCAGGCCGTCGCTCTCGGCGAACACCAATCGGACGGCGTCGGTCCGCTCCTCGAGATCGCCACGGGCGGCCACCGCCCGGTCCACCCGGGAGGCGAGGAGCTCGTCGTCGACCTTCTCGTCCTCGTCCCAGGTCCACGCCCGCGCCGTGATCTGCGAAGTGGGGCTGTAGGCGGCCCAGGCCAGGAACCGGCCATCGGCCGCGCGCACCGCGACGGTGTCGCCGGCTACCGGCGCCCCCTCGACCTCGGCAATGGCCCCCGCGAACACCCACGGGTGCCGGCGCTCGAGGGATCGTTCCCGCCCCGGCGCGAGCAAGAGCGACGGCTCGGCCACCCCAGGACCGTAGCCCGGCTCACGGCCGCCGGGCGCTACGGTCAGTCGCCCATGAACGGCCCGCGCCTCGGCTCGGAGCGCCGGCCGTTCCTCATCGGGGTGGCCGGCGGGACGGGCTCGGGCAAGACGACGGTGGCGGAGCGGCTGGCCGCGATCATGGGTCAGGGAGAGCTCGCCCTCGTCAAGCTCGACAGCTACTACCGCGATCGCTCCGAGCTCCCTTTCGAGGAGCGCGCCGCTATCAACTACGACCATCCGGACGCCTTCGATTGGCCCCTCCTGATGGGCCACCTGGACGACCTGTGCCGAGGCGCGCCGGCCCCCGTCCCCGTCTACGACTTCGCTTCGCACATTCGCACGGCGGCCGCCACCCTGGTCGAGCCCGGGTCGGTCGTCGTGGTGGAGGGGATCCTCGTCCTCTTCGAGGCCGGGCTGCGCGAGCGGCTCGACCTGAAGGTGTACGTCGACACCGATCCGGACGTCCGCTTCATCCGCCGCCTGGAGCGCGACGTCGCCGATCGGGGCCGGACGCCGGCCAGCGTTATCGATCAGTATCTGACGACGGTGCGGCCGATGCACCTCCAGTTCGTCGAACCGTCCAAGCGCTACGCGGACGTCATCGTCCCCCATGGCGGCCTGAACGCCCCCGCATTCGACATGCTCGTGGCGCGGGTGCGCTCACTCGTGTGAGCGCGTCGCTGTCGTCGACGCGCGACCATCTGTCCATGAGCGAGCAGGCGGCCTCCGAACGGAGCGCACTCGGCGTGGACATCGGCGGGAGCGGGATCAAGGCCGCTCCGGTCGACCTCGCCTCCGGACAGCTGTTGACCAGGCGCGAACGGATTCCCACTCCGGAGCCGTCCACTCCGGCTGCGGTCGGGGAGATCGTGGCCGAGCTGGCCCGCCGATTCGAGTGGACCGGCCCGATCGGCTGCACGTTCCCGGCGGTGATCAAGCGGGGCGTGGCGTTGAGCGCGGCGAACGTTGACAAGTCCTGGATCGGCACCGACGTCGATGCGGTGATGTCGGCGGCCACCGGCTGCGCCGTGACGGTGATGAACGATGCCGACGCGGCCGGCGTGGCCGAGATGCGCTGGGGTGCAGGGCGGGGCGAGGAGGGCCTCGTCATCATGATCACGCTCGGCACGGGGATCGGATCGGCGCTCTTCATCGACGGGATCCTGGTGCCGAACACCGAGCTCGGGCACCTGGAGATCCGCGGGAAGGACGCGGAGGCCCGGGCCTCGGCCAACGCC
Source organism: Acidimicrobiales bacterium (assembly GCA_035719525.1). GTDB lineage: Bacteria > Actinomycetota > Acidimicrobiia > Acidimicrobiales > Ilumatobacteraceae > DASTFY01. Next base: position 10,626 of record DASTFY010000335.1, on the reverse strand, counting down.
CGGGAGGATCGGAAGCTGTCCTGGCACGAGTGGGCGGAGGACGTCGACGAGTACCTGCGCCACGTCGAACATCTGCTGAGCCCGGACCTGTTCATCATCGGCGGAGGGGTGAGCACCAAAGCGGACCGGTTCGTGCCCCGTCTCACCGTCACGGCTCGCGTCGTGCCGGCGGCGATGGGCAACGACGCCGGGATCGCCGGCGCCGCCCACCTCGCCCGTAATGGGTGACACGGGAGGCCCGGAGGACCTCGAGCTGCGCACAGCTCGACTGCTGCTGCGCCCGTGGCGACCCGCCGACCGCGAGCCCTTCGCCTCGCTCAACGCCGATCCCGTCGTGATGGAGCATTTCGCCCACCCGCTGGGGCGCGCCGAGTCCGACCGGATGGTCGACACGATCGAGGCGCACTACGCCCAGCGTGGCCTGCGGCTGTGGGCGGTCGAGGTGCCGGGGGAGGCTCCGTTCATCGGCTACGTCGGTCTCAGCGCGCCGTCGTTCGACGCCGCCTTCACCCCGTGCGTCGAGGTCGGCTGGCGCCTGGCCCGGGCTGCATGGGGGCACGGTTACGCCACGGAAGCGGCGCGAGCCGCGCTCGAGGACGGCTTCGGCCGTCTGGGCCTGGGCGAGATCGTCTCCTTCACCACCGCCGGCAACCTGCGCTCCCGCCGGGTGATGGAGCGCCTCGGCATGACGCAAGACCCCTCCGACGACTTCGATCATCCCAACCTCGCGGCCGGGCATCCGCTCCGCCGCCACGTGCTCTACCGGCTCAGCCGACGCTGATCACCAGGAGCCGACGCCGCCGCCCCCTCCCCCACCCCCGGAGAACCCGCCGCCGGAGAAACCGCTGCTGCCGCTGCCCCCAGGGCTGGAGACGAGCGTGGTCCCGGCCTGGGACGAGAAGTGGGCCAATGAGTTCCCGAAGGCGATTGGTTCGATGATGGGGTGGGCGCCCACGTACCAGGTCGGCGTGGGAACAGCGAGCCCGGCGAAGGCCCTGGCCCAGCGCTGCGTACAGCCGAGCGCGACCGCGTACGGCAGGTACTCGGTGAACAGGTTGGCCTTCTCGGCGAAGCGGGCCCGATGCGATTCGGACTCGCGGATGAAGGTCGCAAAACCGAGGGCCCGAGTGAGCACACCAGAGCCCTTCGCGGTCCGGGCCGGCATCCAGCGGCTACCGAGCACCAGCGCGAGTGCCGCGGCCACGAGGGCCAGGCCGACCAGCCCCCAGCCCACCGCGGCGGCGAGCACGGCGGTCACGCCGATGGCGGCGATCACCGCGATCAGGCCGATCGCCGCCCACGCGCGCCGGGTGCGGTCCGGCCGCGCCCGGAACCAACCCTGGTCGACCACCTCCCGGTACATGGCGTCGCGCACCTCGACCACCTGGGTATGAAAGCGGGTCCGCAGCGTGCTGAGCACCACCGTGTCCCCGTCGGCGAACAGGTGCCCGTGCAAGAGCGCCTCGTACGGACGGAGGTCGTCGTCAGGCGGCCGCAAGCACACCAGCCGGTAGTCACGGTCGCGGCGTCGCTGGCCACCAGGATCGAGCTCCTCGATGCGGACGTAGCCCCGGACCGCCAGGTCCACGATCGTCGCGGAGACGTCCCTGACGTCGGCCCGCTCGTCGACCAGCGTGCCGAACAGTCCGGGTGGCATCTGCTCCGGCGGTTCGAACTGCACAGGGCCGGCCCGCTCCTCGAACAAGGGCCGTCGGACAGAAGGCGCCCGCCCGCCGGCGAAGGCCACATCGACCGCGCTCCCGACTGCCCGGCGATCCCGACCGTTCCGGTAGGCCAAGAGCGCGACACCGGCGCCGGCGGCGACCAACGCGATCGAAGCCCCACCCCAGCGCGCCGGACCGCCCTGGAACCCCCACGCCAGGGTGCGGCTCGTCTCCAGAATCGGCGTCGGAGGGGGCGTGACCGCGTCGGGAGGAAAGGCCACCACGACGGTCAGCCCTTCCTCGGGAGCGAGCTGGTCAGCCTCGAAGCGCACGCGGTCGCCCGCCACGTCGTTGCGGCTGCAACCGGCTCGAGACCCACGCCGGCCTTGGAAGCATCGTGCGTCGGTGATCGTCGCCGGACCGCGCACGACCACCTCGGTGCGGTCGGTGGGAACCTGGCTCAGGTGGCCGGTGGCGTTCCAGAACAACTCGACCGCCTCGGGCTGGGCGTTCAAGAGGCCGCCCAGCCGGTAGGTGATCTCGTAGGTGTGGCGCCCATCGACGAGGACGTCCGGATCGCCGATGCGGATCACCTGCAGCGCTCCGTCGGTCTCGACGGTGTATTCGGACGGTGCTCCATCCGGGCTGCTGACCGCCACCACCTCGAGCGGGTACACCCGCTCATGGGAGTCGTCGTATCGCTGCCGGGTCACGAGGCTACGGCTGATGCCGTGGCGAGGCTCGGGGAACTGGTAGTCGATGGTCTCGGTCACCAGCAGCGATCCGTCCGGCTCGACCTCGGCCTCGCTCTTGAACGAGAGCACGCGCTCGCCCACTCCCTCGGCGGCCGACGGGGCCGGCACGACGAGAGCGAGCCCCGCGGCCATAGCCACCATCCCCGCCACCGTGGTGGCGCGGGATCCCACCCGTCCCATCGGCACAGTCTGCCAAGCCGGGCGTCGTGGCGACGGCTGCGGCGCCGGGCCGGAGCGCCCGAGCCTTGCTTGGGCGCCGCCGTTGGCTACTCTCGCTCGCCGTACAACCAACCGCCGGCGCAGCCGAACCTCGGTGTCGCCGGCCCAGAAAGGAACTACCCGTGCTAGCAGCTGACTTCGGGGTGGGGCAGGTTCTCTGGAGCATGCTCTATTTCTTCTTCTTGTTCGCCTTCATCTGGATCCTGATCACGATCCTGATGGACCTGTTCCGGGACCACTCCCTGAGCGGGTGGGCCAAGGCCGGCTGGGTCGTCCTGCTCATCTTCCTTCCGCTGCTCGGCGCGCTCATCTACCTGATCGCGCGCGGTGGCGGAATGCAGGAGCGGGCCATGAAGCAGGCGGAGGCCCAGCAGAAGAGGATGAACGAGTACATCCGCCAGACCGCTGCGAGCAGCGGCGGTGGTGGAGCGGCCGAGCAGATCGCCCAGGCCCACAAGCTGCTCGAGTCGGGCGCCATCAGCCAGGCCGAGTTCGACGCCCTGAAGGCCAAGGCGCTCGCCTGAGCGGTTCGGCTTGTGGACATCCCTGTGAACAGCCGGTGCATTTCTCGGCGATCCTGGGGATGGCCAAAGAATGTTGCGGATAACCCTGTGGATGACAGAAATAGTGCTTGACCAGGAGTTTTCCGTGGCGCATCATGCGGTCACCGAAAGGGGCGAACGTCACCGGAAGGGATCGAACCCGAAGGCCCACCAGCCCGAGGGGGAGGTTCGGACCGGCCGGTAGTGCCTATCGGTAAGGAACGACGCAAGAGCCTGAAAAACCGGCAGCCTCACGAACCGGCGACGGGAAGTGGGATCGGCTGGAGCCCCGAGGGGTCGCACCCGAGGTAGGGCCTGAGCGTCGAGCCGACCTGGTGGCCCCGAGGCCCCGCCCGACTTCGGTCGGGTGGGCGACTCGGGGCCACTGCCGCGTTGGGGCTCCGACGGCGTCAACCGGCGACGACGGTCTGATCGGTCGCCGGCGTGGCCGCCGGAGGACGCGCCCGCATCGTGGCCGCGGCGTCCACGTCGCGGATGAACCACGCCACGATCGCCGCTCCCAGGGCGATCACGGCCGCCACCGCGAACACGTTGTGGTAGGCGCTGACGCGCGCCTCCACTGCCGCCGGCCCGGTGGCGCCGCCGATCCGAGCGAGATGCCACTGGGTGGCCGACACCAACACCGTGGCCGAGGTCGCGACCCCGAGGGCGGCCGCGAACTGCCGTTGCGTGCTGAAGATCGCCGTGGCCCGCCCCGTGTCGATCGAGGTGACGGTGGCGAACGTGGCCGCCTGCAGGGGAATGAACGAAAAGGCCATGAACCCGCCGCGGGCGAACATGAGGCCGCGGATCCACCACAGGCTGGACGTCAGGTCGATCTGCGTGAACGTGGCCACCGTGATGGCCGCCCCGGTGAGCCCGAACACCATCAGCCGTCGTGGTCCCACCGCTGGGTAGAGGCGGCCTGCCACCTGGGAGAACACCATCACCCCTATGGCCTGGGGGAAAGTGGTCAGCCCTGACTCCAGGGCCGTGAGCGCGCGGAGGTCCTGCAGGAACAGCGGCATGGCGAACAGCACCGCCGTGAAGCTGGCGTACGACAGCAGCGAGACCAGGTTCGCCGTGCGGAACATCCGGTCCGTGAACAGCCGCAGCGCCAGCATCGGGGCCGACTGGCCCAGCTCGACCCGCACCAGAGCGACGAACGCGGCCACCCCAGCCGCGCCGGTCAACAGCACCGGGAGTGATCGCCAGCCCTCGGTCGGCCCTTGGGACAGCGCGTAGAGCACCAGCGCCAGCCCGGCGCCACTGAGCACGAACCCGGCCCGGTCGAACGGTCCGGCCGTCGGCTCGCGGTGCTCGCGCAGGCACACGGCACCGAAGACGAAGCTGGCGATCCCGATCGGGACGTTCACGTAGAAGATCCACCGCCACGACAGTTCGGTGACCAGGAGCCCACCGACCACCGGGCCGAGCGCGGGCGCCATGACCGTCGGGATGATGAGCACCGTGGACGCCTTGGCTCGCCGCTCGGGGGCGAAGGCACGGAACAACATCGCCGTGCCGACCGGGGTCATCATCCCTCCGCCCACTCCCTGCAGGATGCGGAACACCACCAGCTCCCAGAGGCTGTCGGCCTGCCCGCACAGCGCCGAAGCCACGGTGAAGACCCCGATGGCGAACAAGAAGGTCCGCTTGGTCCCGAAGCGGTCGCCGATCCAACCCGAGGCCGGGATCCACACGGCGAGGCTCAGGAGGTACGCCACGACGACCCACTCCACCGACGAGGTGCCGACGCCGAACTCTCGTCCCAGGGTGGGCAGCGCGACGTTGACGATCGTCGCGTCCAGGATCTCCATGAACAGCCCGGTCACGAACACCGCCGCGACCACGTACTCGTAGCGCAGGCGGCGGGGGGCCATCGCCGGCTCACGGTAGCGTTCGTTGCCCTCTGCAAGCACTTTCCCGGCCGGCCGCGCACTTCGCGGAGTCGTTCCCGCGCAGAGGTGTGGGCGGCGGAAGTGCCCGGCCGGCCGGATGTCAAGCGCTACCGTCCGCGCCGTGCCTCCCCGCCCACCAGGGTCGTTGCGGCCGTTGGCCGCTCGCCAGCCCGACCGCTACGGCGCGCTGCTGCTCTTCATACTCGTCGACTGCGCCGTGATCTTCATCCTGGCCGAGAACTCGACGAGGCGCTGGTTGCCCGCCATTCTCATCGCGTTGACCGCCGTCGTCGGCATGGAAACCTCCCAGGTCAGCGGCTGGTGGGTCAGGCCGACCAAGGTGTTGGCCGTGGTGATCGTGGTGGTGGCGGTCGCCAACGCCATCGCCGGCACGTACACGTCGCTGGCGTGGGTCAGCCTGGCGCAGGTGGCGCTGCTCAGCATCCTCGTCGTGGCGATCATCGGCGGGTTCATACGGCACGTGCGGGTGACACTGCAGACCGTCCTGGCGGTGATCTGCGTCTATGTGCTGTTCGGGTTGATCTTCGCGCTGCTGGCGTTCGGCATCAGCGGCGTCGACGGCGACCAGTTCTTCGTCCAGACTGACGATCCGCCCCTGGCGGACTTCCTCTACTTCAGCTTCGTCGTGCTGACTACGCTTGGCTTCGGAGATCTCACGCCTGCCACGTACAGCGGCAAGGCGATGGTCTCGTTCCAGGCCCTACTCGGACAGATCTTCCTGGTCACCGTGGTGTCGCGGCTCGTCAGCCTGTACGGCAGCTCGCGGGCGAACAAGCCCCGCAGCGAGCCGGACCCCTCCTCACCCGGCGCCCCGCCCGGCTGACCACGTCGCCAGGTGCCGATACGGTCGAGAAGGTACGTGTACCGGGAGGCTGGTGATGGGATCGATCGCTGAGGCGCTGGGCGAAGTCGGGCTGCCGGCCCCCATGAGCGAGCTCGCGCTCCGCTCGTGGGACGCGGTGGTCGTCGGCGGCGGCCACAACGGCCTGGCCTGCGCGGCCTACCTGGCGCGGACCGGCCAGTCCGTGCTGGTGCTGGAGCGCAGTGAGCGTCTGGGCGGTGCCTGCACGCTCGAGCGCCCCTTCCCCGATCCCCGCTACGTGGTGAGCCCGTGCGCGTACGTGGTGGGCCTGCTGGACAAGGTGGTGATCGACGAGCTCGACCTGCGCCGCCACGGGCTCCAGGTCTTCGTGGCCGACCCCAACCTGTGGGCTCCGTTCGAGGACGGCACGTCGCTGGCCCAGTGGAACGACGACGCCAGGACACAGGCCAGCCTGGATGCGCTGGGGCTCTCCCCGTCCGACGTCGCGGGCTACTGGGCCTACGAAGCGGTCTTCGACGAGATGCGACAGCGCCTCCGCACCCGGGGCAGGGACAGCTGGATCGGTGACTCACCAACTCGCGATGAGCTGGAGGAGATGCTCGGGCACGATCAGTGGATGGTCGACATCCTCTTCGAGGCCTCCATCGCCGATGTGCTCGACCACTACATCGTCGACCAGCGCCTGAAGGACGCTCTCTACGGGCAAGGCGTGATCGGCGCGTACGCCGGCCCCAGGGATTGGGGCACGGCCTCGGTCAAGCTGATGCACTACCAGGGCGACCTGGAGGAGCAGGGGCCGGTCTGGGGCTACGTCCGGGGCGGGATGGGCATGGTGAGCTTCGCGCTGGCCGAGGCCGCCACCGAGGCCGGGGCGGTGCTGGCCTGCGGCGCCGAGGTGGCCGAGATCGTGCCTGGCCAGGGCGTCCGCCTCGACGGTGGCGAGCTGGTCCGGGCGGCGACTGTGGTGTGCAACGCCGACCCCAAGCGCGCACTGGCCATGCTCGCCGGCTCCGACGCCGTGCCGGTCGCCTACCGCGACCGACTGGAGGCGTGGCAGGTCCGTAGCCCGGTCGTGAAGTTCAACGCCGCGCTCTCGCGGCTGCCCACCTTCACCGCCGCCGCGGGCGAGAGCTGGCCGTTCCGCTCGATGATCTCGGTCACGCCGGGGCTCGACGCCGCGCAGCGGGCCTTCGAGGACTGCCAGGCCGGCATCGCCAACGTGGGGTACGGCGAGGTCTACTTCCAGACGGGATACGACCCGTCGCCCGCGCCCGAGGGCCGGCACCTGATGAGCGTGTTCGGGCAGTACGCGCCGTACGCACTGGCTGGCGGCTCGTGGGACGACCAGCGCGATGCCATCGGGAAGCAGTTCGTCGACCTGATCGGCCGCTTCGCGCCGGACATCGCCGACTGCATCGAGTACGCGGAGGTGCTCGGGCCGCCCGATGTCGAGGAGCGCGTCGGGCTGACGGGCGGCCACATCTTCCAGGGCGAGACCATGCCGGACCAGATGTGGGAGCACCGCCTCACCGCCCGTACCCCCGTGCCTGGGCTCTACCTGTGCGGCGCGGCCACCCACCCCGCCGGCTCGGTGATCGCGCTCAACGGCCGCAACGCCGCCGAGGCCGTGCTCCACGACCGCCTGCGGTGACCCCGGACCGCAATCGGGAATCCCTAGGCGGGACTCTGAACGGTCGGATCCTCCACCGGTAGGCCGGCCGCCACCCAGGCCGTGCAGCCACCCTGGACGTCCGCCACCGACGCGAACCCATGCGCCCGCAGCAGCGACGCCGCGATCGACGATCGGTACCCGCCGGCGCAGTAGACGACCGTGGGCACCGAGCGGTCGAGCTGGTCGAGGCGGTCGAGCAGCCGGGCGAGAGGAATCCGCCTTGCGCCCGCGATCACCCCGGCCTCCTGCTCGCCCGGGTTGCGCACATCGAGAATCTGCACCGCGGCGCGCTCCGCGCTCCACTCGGCGACCTCGCCCGCGGCCAGGCGGCGCGCCGGCTCGGCCGCGTCCGGATGGTCGAGCAGCACGGTCTCGATATCCCTCAGCTCGCCCACCACAGCGTCGAAACCGATGCGGGCGAGGCGCACCTTGGCCTCGGTCCCCCGGTCGCCGTCGGTCACCACCACGATTGGTTGGTGCGGGCGCACCACGTCGCCGGCGTACTCGGCGAAGCGCCCGTCGAGGCCGACGTTGATGGCGCCTCGCAGGTGTCCCGACGCGAAGGCCTCCGGGGAACGGGCGTCGAGGAGAACGCCGCCGTCGGCCATCAGCCGCTGCGTCTCGTCGAGGGTCAGGGCGGGCGGTGATTCCTGGTCGTCCAGGAGCGGGCGCTCGTGGCGGTTGGCGTCGGCCGCGAACGCGAAGTAGAGCGGGGCGACGGACTGCCCCTCCGTCACGGCCTGGACGAAGGCATCCTCGGACATGGGCTGCAGGGCGTAGTTCGTCTGACGCTGCTCGCCGATGGTCGAGGTGACGGCGTCCGACATCGCCTTGCCGCAGGCCGAGCCGGCCCCGTGAGCCGGGTAGACGCGAGTGGCATCGGGGAGGCTGAGCAGCCGATCATGAAGCGAGCGAAACAGTCGACGGGCCAGGTCGTCGGCCGTCCAGCCGGTCGACGACAGGAGGTCAGGCCGACCGACGTCGCCGATGAACATGGTGTCACCGGTCAGCACGCCCCATGGCTCGACATCGTCGCTGTGCTCCCACACCACGATCGAGATCGACTCCGGTGTGTGACCGGGTGTCTCGCGGACCTCCAGAACGACCGAGCCCAGCACGAGACGCTGTCCGTCCTCGAGCGGCTCGATGGCGAAGTCGGTGTGCGCCTCGCTCCCGTAGGAGATGACGGCACCGGTGGCGTCAGCCATCTCGAGGTGACCGGAGAGGAAGTCGGCGTGGAGATGCGTCTCGATAACCCGCTCGATGCCGAGGCCCAGCGCGGCTGCATCCGCCAGATAGCCCGACACGTCGCGCTGCGGATCGACGACCACCGCCCGGCCGGTGCCCTCGTCACCGATCAGGTAGCTGAACAACGACAAGCAGCTCAGCTGGTACTGGCGGAAGATCACGCGGGCACTCCCTCCTGGCTCCATGCAGAAGCCTCACCGGAAGCATGCGGCCTACGCCGGCCGGTCGCAACCGGCAACGCCGCTGGCCTGGGTGTCGTCGGGCACCGGTACCGTGGTGGCGTGGGCTCACCCGGGCCGGCACGCATCGGCTGGCGACCCCGCGTCGTGGTCGTCGTGGTGCTGGCGGCGCTCGTCCTTCCGGCCGTCCGCAACCGCGACAGCTTCCCATTGTCGACGTATCCGATGTACGCCGGGACGCGCGACGCGGTCGAGACCCTGCCGACGGTCGTCGGGCTGGACCGGTCCGGTGAGGCCCGGCGGCTGTCATCGACCACCGTGGCCCGGACCGACGATCCGCTGATCGCCACCTCGCTGCTGCGCACGGCCATCCGCACGGACCAGGCGGACGCGCTGTGCGCCGAGATCGCGGCGCGGGCGCCGGAAGGCACCGTCACCGTCGAAGTGGTCGAGGAGCGCCTCGACCTGGTGGCCCGCGTGCGGGGCGACGACGCCGTGCTCGAGCGCTTGGTCCACGCCCGCTGTTCGGTGCCGGCGTGAGCGGGCTGCTGGCGCCGGTGGACGGATGGATGTTCGCCCCTGCGCCGCCACAGCGGCTGGCCGTGCTGCGCCTCCTCGTCGGCGGCTTCGCCACTGTCTACCTGGCTGTCAGGTTGCCCGTGTTCCTGAGCGTCGCCGACGCCGATCCCGGTCGCTTCCGGCCCGTCGGCCTGCTGGCACCGCTCGAAGACCCGCTCCCCGGCGGCCTGCTCCGCGGGCTCGCCGTACTGGCGCTGGTGCTCGGCGCGGCCTTCACCGCCGGCGTCTGGTTCCGGCTCAGCGGTCCGCTCTTCGCGCTCGTGCTCCTCGTCCTCACGACCAACCGCAGCTCGTACGGTCAGCTCCTCCACTTCGAGAACCTGATGCTGCTCCACGTGCTGGTCGTCGGGCTGGCCCGCAGCGCCGACGCGTTGTCGTGGGACGCTCGCGACCGATCGCCCCGGCTGAGGGCCGATGCGGCCGACCCCGTCGGATCGCCTTACGGCTGGCCGGTGCGTCTAGCGGCGCTGGTGACCGTCGTGACCTACGTACTGGCGGGGCTGGCCAAGCTTCGCATCGGCGGGCTGGGCTGGATGGTCGGCGACACCCTCCGCAACCATGTGGCCTACTCCGCGGTCCGCCTGGACGCCCTCGGCGGCACGCCGTCCGCGGTCGGGAAGGCGCTCGTGGAACGGGCATGGATCTTCCCCCCTCTGGCCGTGTCCACGGTCGTGGTCGAGCTGGCCGCGCCGGTGGCGTTGCTCGGCGGGCGGATACGGACCGTCTGGGTCGCCTGCGCCTGGGCCCTGCACGCCGGGATCGCCGCCTTGATGTTCGTGGTCTTCCCGTACCCGCTGTTCCTCGTCGCCTTCGCCCCCTTCTACCGGCTCGAGCGGATCCCGCAGGTCCTCGGCGAGCGCACGACCGAACCCCTGAGACGCCCCGGTGACGATGGCAACAGGCATGGTTGCTCCTTTCACGTCTGGCGCCGAGTTTAGCAAGCCATTGCTTCGGTTATTGCGCGCGATCTCGCAACGTTTCGCGGCTGCGGAGACCGATGCGAGACCCGGCCTAGGCGGGCCG
>DASTFY010000334.1:0-7953 GCA_035719525.1 Acidimicrobiales bacterium | reverse complement strand
TGCCGAAGAGCTCAGCTCGAGGTTGAACGTCCCACCGCCACCTTTGTTGGCGCGATGGCCGACCACGATCACATAGGTGCTGGTCGAGGAGAGCTTCCAGGTCGCCTTGGGGGCTGCGCACCCGACGTAGGTGAGGTCGCCGTTCGGCGTGGTGGTCGGGGCATCTACTCGGTAGAGCGCGGCCACCACGTTGGCCGAGCTGGTCACCTGAGCGGTCACCGGCCCGGTCGCCGTAGGTCGATGCGTGTACCACAACGTCCCCGCGAGCCCGGCAGTCGCGCAGGCGGGACGAGGATCCGTCGCCTCCGCTGACGCCGCCGAGGTGTCGCCGGTGAGCGAGGCGGGCAGAGGGTTCGGTATCGCCGCGGCTCCGGATCGCCTGTCGTTGAGCGGCCCGGTGGATCGGGCCGTGAACGAGATCGTGACGTCGCGAGCCGCCGCGCCGAACAACGGATCCTGTCCCACCATCACCAGGTATGGCTGCCCGGCTACGACGCTGACCGCTTGCGCACCGGGACTGGTGGTGCCGCTGCAGGCCTGCTCCACGAGCTGTCCGGTCGTCCCCAGGGCGTACATGGCAGCCACGGGTGGCTGGACACCTACCGGCGACCCGACGTTCAACCAGACCGGGCCGCTCGACGCAGGTGTGAACGAGTACCACAGCGTTGTCACGGGCGGCGCGGATGCGCACGAAGGCCGTGGGTCGCCCGGGTCGGCGCTCGCGTCGCGGTTGTCTCCGGACGCTTCCGACGGCAAGGTGGCCGGCATCACCGTCGCCGCGGTGGCCGCATCATTCGCGGCGAGGTAACGGCCGACACGCAGCGTGAACGGACCCACCGAGGCCTGATTCGGTGCCGCCACCATGAACATCAGCGTCTCGCCCGCCGTGACCGATACAAAAGTCCGTTGAGGCAACAAGCAGAACGCGGGTTGCAGGACCCCGCCTGCGCCCACTCTGTAGATGTGCGCGACCGGAAACGACGGTGCCTGGGCGATCAGGTTGAGCGGAACATCCTCCGTCACGGTCGCCGTGAACGAGTACCACAGCGTTCCTGTCCACTCGTGCACGCCGCACGGCAAGGGGGCATCGGTGGGGTCGAGTGTGGCCAGGCTCGTGTCGCCGTCCACGGTGGCCGGCAACGAACCCAGGACCTGTGGCGTCGAACGGTCGTCGTTCGGTGGAGGGGCAGCCGCTACCGCCGGTGTGGCGTGCGACGCGGTGGCGACGAGCGCAACCACCGCGACCAATGCGAGCAGGCGCGCCGCCCCGGGAATAGGTGCCTGCCTCGCCATGGCCCCCCTCCAAAGATCGGACCGTCAGTGTGACAACGGGCCCATCCACGCCATCATGCCCGGGACACCACGAACGTTGCACCATCACCCGGGAGGCTCACATCCTGTGAGTGACAGGCGGAGCATGGTGCGCGCTGTGGCTGACCACATCACCACTCTCCGCTACCTCGGGACGGCTCGCGCCACCGTCCGCAGCCTTGTGGTGCCGGGTCAGCGGAGGGACCGGCGCTGGAATCGGCGCATCCGCGTCGGCGGCTACGGGAGCCGGCTCGAGAGCAGCGCAGCGCGCACCCGGTCGCGCGATTCGCGGCAGGCTCGTCCGGCAGGCCAACCAGTTTCCGGTCGCGACCGAGGGCAGCGAGACGACCACTTCATGCGCGCACGACCCACCACGTCGAGTGCTCGAACCGCTGCACCCAGCTACACCCTGGTCTGGACTCCCTGGGCTTCGCTACTGTCCGCGGTCTTAGGGGGTCGGCGTCGATGGAGTACCGAGCACACGCGTGATGACGACACCGCTTCCGCCGCCACCGCCGGTGCCACCTCGCCTGCACTGGGTGCCGACGTTGGACGGCCTCCGCGGCCTGGCGGTCCTCGCGGTCGTGGCGTTCCATGCCGGTCACCTGCAGGGCGGTTACCTGGGAGTTGACCTCTTCTTCACGGTCTCCGGGTTCCTCATCACCCGGCTCATCCTCGACGACCTGGGGCGAGGCCGGTTCCGGCTGACCTCGTTCTGGGCCCGGCGGGCGCGCCGCCTGCTCCCTGCCCTGTGGCTCCTCCTCGCCGTGATGATCCTGGTCTCGCCGTGGTTGATCGAGCGCAGCTCGGGGACCAGCCTGCGCCGTTCGGTGGTCGCCACCGCGAGCTACGTCGCCAACTGGTGGCAGCTGAGCGGTCCCGCGTCGTACTGGGAGGCCTTCGGGACGCCTTCGCCGCTCAACCACACCTGGAGCCTGGCCATCGAGGAGCAGTTCTACGTGGTGTGGCCGATCGTCGCCCTCATCGTCTGGAGGGTCGCACGCCGGCCGGCCCGGGCGCTGCTGGTCGTGGCGCTGGCCGCCGTGGTGAGCTCGATGATCGCTCAGGCGGTGCTGTACCAGCCGGGCTCGGACGGCGCCCGCGCTTATCTCGGCACCGACACCCGGGCTGCTTCGATCCTGCTCGGATGCGCGGCTGCACTAGCCATGTGGACCCAGGGCCACCGGGTAAGGCCGGAGGCGTGGCATCGGCTCCACCTCCTGGCCCCCCTGTCGTTGATCACGATCGTGGTGATCTGGTTCTACGGGCGGCCGGGGGCGTGGCTCTACCGAGGCGGCTTCCCGTTGCTGGCCGTCGCCGCGGCCGTCATCCTCGCCAGCAGCGCCGCTCCCACGCCGAGCCGGCTGAACCGAGCGCTGGGCTGGGCACCGCTGGTGCTCATCGGTCAGGTCAGCTACGGCATCTACCTCTGGCACTGGCCCGTGTTCACCCTGCTCGGGCCCGAGCAGCTCCACGTGCGCGGCTGGCAGCTCCTCATCGCCCGCCTGACGATCACCGCAGGGCTGGTCTGGACCTCGTACGTCCTCGTCGAGCGCCCGTACCGCTTCCGGCGCGGACCGATCCACGTGCGATTTCTGGGCGCCGCCGTGTGCGTGGTGGGCGTGGTGGCTGCAGTGCTGGCGTGGCCCACCGCTCCCTCCGTGAGTGCGGCGCGCGCCGATCGCGCCATCGCCGCGCTCACCGCCGAGAGCCGGGAGTCCACCTCGTCAGCTGGCGCGTCGCCCACACCCGCCCCCGTCACCGCCCGGTCGACGGTGCCGACGACCACGATCGTCCCCTCGACGACCGCACCCCGCACGACGACGACCACGCCCCGTACCACTGCACCCAGCACGACGGCACTGGCGACCACGTCGACCACGCTCGCCCCGACCACGCTCGCCCCGACCACCACCACCACGACCGCCCCGCCTCCGGTGTTCCATGCGCCGCAGCGGCTGCTGGTAGTGGGTGATTCAGTGGCGTACGCCTTGCGTCGATCGTTCCCGGAACAGGCGGTGGACGGCATGACCGTGCAGGACATCGGCATGGTGGGCTGCTCCCCTGGTGCGGCCGACCGGCCCCAGATCCGCTTCTACACCGGTCAGGAATTCCTCGATCCCTGCGTCAACGCGCTGGCCGAGTGGCCGGCGCGAGTGAGCCAGGAAGGCTTCGACGGCGTGCTGATGATGTTCGGCACGTCGGGCCTGGAGCGCCAGTTCGACGGCCAGTGGATCGGCCCTTGCCATCCCAGCTACGACGCCTGGCTCCAGGCGTCGTTGGAGGCCCACATGCGCGCACTCCAACAGCGCGGCGCGCGCGTGTGGATCACCCTGGCTCCGTACAACCGTCACCTGAGCGTGGCCAACCCCGACGCGAGGGCGGCGGCGGACCGTCAGACCGACTGCCTGAACCGCATCTACGCGGTCTCCGCAGGAGGTGTGGGCAACGTGGCGGTGATCGACCTGCGGAGCTTGATCTGTCCTCCCGGAGCCGAGTGCACGACGGAGATCGAGGGGATCGAGCTCCGCCCCGACGGCCTCCACTTCTCCGGGGGCGGCGCCGACGTGATCGCCCGGTGGCTCCTGCTCCAGCTCGGTGTGCCACCCGGCTGAGTGCTCTGCTGGCGGAGGATGCCAGGCTCGGGCCACCCCCGCCTGGGAGAATCCGTGGTCGTGCCTCGCTTGCTCCGCGTCGTCATCGCCGCCGTGGCCACCATGACGGTCGTGGGCGCGTGCGATGAGGGCAGCCGGCAGGACCGCTTCTGCCGTCGCCTGGGGGAGGAGCAGGGCCTCCTGGCCACGGTGCCGACCGATCCCGGCGAGCTCGACGACTTCGTCAACCGCTACCGGGAGTTGGCCGGCATCGCCCCGCTGGCCATAGAGGAGCAGTGGCAGACGATCACCGATTTGGTGGAGGCGGTGGCCATCGAGGACCTCGAGGACCCGGCGACCGCGGATCGGCTGCGGGACCAGGCCGTCGCCGCCACCCGCCCGGTCGGGGAGGTCCGGTCGTACGCCCAGGCGGTGTGCGGGGTCGACCTGCTGCTCATCGGAGCGCCCGCGACGTTGCCGGCGACGACCACGGCCGACACCACCACCACCCCGCAGGCCCCCGTCGCGACGACCGTCCCGCCGACGCTGGCCGGAACCGTCCCACCGACGGTCCCCTGAGCGGTCTCACCGGCCGCGGCTCTCCGGCTCGCTGCCGTCCGAGCAACCTCTCATGTAAAGAGGTAGGAGCCCTCAGACCGCCTCGGCCCGCTTGACGATGACGTTGTCGATCATCCCGTACTCCTTCGCCTGCTCGGACGTGAACCAGCGATCCCGCTCGGAATCAGCGGTGATCTGGTCCACCGGCTGGCCGGTGTGCAGGGCGATCAGCTCGGCCATGCGCCGCTTGGTGAAGGTGAGCTGCTCGGCCTGGATGGCGATGTCCGCCGCCTGGCCGCGCAGTCCAGCCGATGGCTGGTGCATCATGATCCGGGCGTTCGGGAGGGTGTAGCGCTTCCCGGATGCGCCGGCGCAGAGCAGGAACTGCCCCATCGACGCGGCCAGCCCCAGGCAGACAGTGGCGACGTCGCAGCCGACGAACTGCATCGTGTCGTAGATGGCCATGCCCGCGGTGACGGATCCGCCCGGGCTGTTGATGTACATCCAGATGTCCTTGCCCGGCTCCTCGGCGTCGAGGAACAGCAGTTGCGCGCAGACCTGGTTGGCCACGTCGTCGCTGACGTCGGTGCCGAGCATCACGATGCGGCTCTTGAGCAGGCGGTTGAAGATGTCCGCCTGGAGGTTGGGAGCGGACGGCTCGAAGGCGACCGGGACGATGACCTCTGACATGCCGGCGAGGCTACCGGCACCGTCCCGGCCGGCGTCCGAGAAACGCCATGACGTTGAGGGCGTGAAACCGCTGGAGTAGGGGAACCATCCCCAAGTGAACCGCACGCTGAACCGCCAGGCCGATACTTCGCAGGTCGCAGGCCGGCTTCTGGCCATCTACCTGCGCGACCACCGTGCCGGCGCCACCGCGGGCCTACGCCTGGTGCGGCGCTGTCGCGACGCCAACGCCGGGTCCGAGATGGGCGAGACGCTGTCGACGCTGGAGCAGGAGATCAGGCGGGACTGTGAGGTGCTGGAAGCCGTGATGGCCCACCTGGGCGTGCGCCCCAGCCGATTCAAGGCGATCATCGCGGGCGCAGCCGAGGTGGCGGGACGGCTGAAGAGCAACGGACGCATCATGAGACGCTCCCCCTCGAGCACCGTGGTCGAGTTGGAGGCGTTGGCGGCCGGGATCATCACCAAACGGAACCTGTGGCGAGCGCTGCGCGCCATCACGCCCGATTACGCCGGCGCGCTCGACGGTGCCGAGCTCGACGACCTGACCAAAAGGGCGACGGCCCAGTTCGAGCGCGTCGTCGACGCGCACGGCCAAGCAGCCAAGGACGCGTTCGGCGCGGCCTGAGCGGTCATGGCTCGGTGGGACGGCAGGCCGGCTCGAGCAACCCCGACGTTCATGTCGGCGCATTCCGCGCTCAGCGCGGAATCCGGCGACACAGGCGGGGAGGGCGATCGCCGCCTGCCCCGGGTGCCCCGACTGACCCGGGTGGACCGCTGGGGTTCGCGGGCGACTTCGGCCGCGACGCCAGCGGGCGGCCCCCGACGCCAGCGGGCGGCCGGTCAGCGGTCGCGGCCGCTGAAGACGACGGCGACCCGCTCGTCGTCGCCCACGTCGGCCCTGACGGCCAGGAGGCCAGCCAAGCCGGCTGTACCGGTGGCGCTGACCGGGATGCCGGTGGTGGCGGCGCCCAGCTCGTGGGCCTCCACGATCGCCGCCTCGGGTGCCACGACGGCCGATCCGCCGCTGCCGTCGATGGCGGCGAGGACGCCCAGCCAGTCGTAGGTCTCGTCATCGAGGATCCCGTCGGCCACGGAGCGCGGCTCGTCCTCCCATGGCCACATGCACTGCTCCCAGTGCCGGCCGGCCTGGCTGGCTCCCAGCTGGTGGGCGTTGCTCCAGGCCCGGGCCAGCGGCGCGCAGCCCTGGGCCTGGACTGCGTGCAGGCGCGGATGGAGCCCGGCGTCGGCGAGCCCCCGGCCCACGCAGGCCGCCAACGCTCCCCCGCCCACCTGGACGAACACGCGGTCGAGCTCGGCGCCGACCACGTTGGTCATCTCCCACCCGAGCGTGCGGCCGCCGTCCAGAGCGAGGGCGTTCTCCGGGCCCTGGACGCCGAAGGGCACAGCGCCGGCGGCCACGGCTTCCCGGAATCGGTGCACGCAGGGGTCGCCAGGCGGGTCGCCGTCCTGGCGGGGGCAGACCGTCACGATCGCCCGCAACCGGTGGAGCGCGTCGACCACCGACGCATTGGCCCACGGCGGGACGAACACCTCGAGCTCACGCTGGTCGGCGGCGGCCAGCGTGGCGGCCGCGAGCGCGGCGTTGCCGCACGAGGCGATCGCCAGCCTCGCTTCCCGGCCGCCGAGGCCGAGCACCTCCGCCGCCTTGATGTGGAGCAGGATCGACATAAGGTGCCGGGCCTTGTGGCTCCCCGCCACGCCTCCCGTTTCGTCCTTCACCCAGACCCCGCCATCCTCACCGAATCCGAGGGCGTCCGACAGCGCGTCCGCCCGAGCGAAGGGCGTGACCGTGAAGCCCGCACCGTCGACGGCGGCGATCCGCTCACCGACCTGGTTCACGAGGGCCCTGGTCCCCTCCTCGGTCAGCCCGTTGGCGAGGGCGAACGCCTGCCAGGCCAACTCGGAACCAAAGGCGATGAACGGATCGGCGTCGTCGAGGGGGCGCAACGGGGCGAGCCGACGCACGATGTGCAGGACGTGGTGACGGTCGTCCATCGTCGCCCTCGGGCAGCGCCAAGGGGCGGGCGTGGCGATGTCGACCTCCGTGCCACAGGCTGCGCACCTGAATCCCGAGGCGTTGGACGCCGCAGCCGCCAGCCCGCTCACCCGGCGGCCGCCACTCGGGCGTTGAAGTCGTCGATCAGGTCGTCCCAGACCGGCAGGTAGCGGCGAAGTCCCCGCCAAAACGCCTGGGACCGCCGGGCCTCGAAGACCTCGAGCGGGGTGCCCTGCTGCTCGACCCAGGTGTAGTAGCCGAGGTTGAAGATGCGGGTGCGGTCCCGCGCCGAGCAGTCGATCATGGCGTCGGTGTCCGCGGCGGCGAGGTGCTCGGCGAAGACCTCGGCCGCGTCGAGCGCACCGAAGGCTCCGCCGAAGCGGCGACTGATCGTCTTGGCCCGCTCGCTCGGGTACAGCGCGGCGCCGTCGGTGGCGACGGTCATGACCGCATCATCGGGACCGAGGGCGAGCAGCTTGGCCGTCTTGATGGCGGCGATGGTGTTACAGATCGACGAGAGGCCGAAGTGCTGGAGCGCGTCGGCCACCTCGGGGGGCAGCGACTTGCGGTGGGTGAGGAAGGCTCGGCCCTCTGGGGTGTTGAACAGCACGTCGAGCTCGTCGGTGGCACGGTCGCTGACGGCACAGACCACGTCGGTGTTCATCACGTTGTGGATGAGCGGGATGTGCTTGTCGCCAATGCCCTGGATGTTGTGCTCACCGAAGCCGTTCTCGAGCATCGTCGGGCACTCCAGCGCCTCCACCGCCACGATGCGGGTGCCGTGCT
>DASTFY010000333.1:0-7968 GCA_035719525.1 Acidimicrobiales bacterium | reverse complement strand
GCATTGCCGAGCGTCAGCGAGTAGGAGCCGATCGAAGCGGAGCGGAGAGCGGCGACGAAGACACAGTTACGCGGCGAAGAAGGCCAGCTCGCTCTGGCGGGCGTAGACGCCGCCTGCGGCGACCAGTTCGTCGTGGGTGCCGCGCTCGATGATGCGCCCGTCGTCGATCACGCAGATCACGTCGGCGTTGCGCACCGTCGAGAGACGGTGGGCGATGACGATGGCGGTGCGGTTGGTGAGCGCGGCGTCGAGCGCGGCCTGCACTGCCGCTTCGTTCTCGTTGTCGAGGCTGCTGGTGGCCTCGTCCAGGATGATGATGGCGGGGTCCTTGAGCAGCAGGCGGGCGATGGCCAGCCGCTGCTTCTCGCCTCCGGACATGCGGTAGCCCCGCTCGCCGACGACGGTGTCGAAGCCGTCGGGCAGTTCGGCGATGGTGTCGTAGATCTGCGCGCCACGGCAGGCGGTCACGAGCTCTTCAAGGGTGGCGTCCGGCTTGGCGTAGCGCAGGTTGTCGCCGATCGACTCGTGGAACAGGTGCGGATCCTGGCTGACCACGCCGACCGCGGCGCGGAGCGAGGTCGCCGTCAGGTCGCGGACGTCGTGGCCGTCGACCAGCACCGCGCCGCTGGTCACGTCGTACAGGCGGGGGACCAGCGCAGCCAGCGTCGACTTGCCCGCGCCCGACGGACCCACCAGAGCCACCAGCTCACCGGGCTGGATGGAGAGCTCCACATCCGACAGCACGA
Source organism: Acidimicrobiales bacterium (assembly GCA_035719525.1). Taxonomy (GTDB): domain Bacteria; phylum Actinomycetota; class Acidimicrobiia; order Acidimicrobiales; family Ilumatobacteraceae; genus DASTFY01. The sequence continues at coordinate 7,222 of DASTFY010000333.1, read as the reverse complement.
CCCGGTCGGAGTCCTGGCCCTCTGCACCCGGCAGCGTGAGCGAAGCGATGGTCACCTCGTCCGCCGGCGGGTAGCGGAACGACACGTGATCGAAGTCGATGCGGCCGCTCGGGCGTTCCAGGTCGACCGCCGCCGGTGCGTCGGTGATCGCCACGGGAGCGTCGAGCACCTCGAAGACCCGCTCGAAGCTCACCAGGGAGCTCATGAGGTCGACGCGAGCGTTGGTCAGGCCGGTCAAGGGCTGGTAGATGCGGCCGGCATAGGCCGCCATGGCGACGAGGGTGCCGATGCTGATGGTCCCGCTGACGACCAGCTGGCCGCCCACGCCATAGATCATCGCCGCTCCGAGGGCGGCGACGACGCCGAGGGCCACGAAGAAGACCCGCCCGAACATGGCCGAGCGGATGCCGTTGTCGCGCACGCGGGCGGCGCGTAGCGCGAACTCCCGGTTCTCGTCGCTGGCGCGGCCGAACAGCTTGACCAGAATGGCGCCGGCGACGTTGAAGCGCTCCGTCATCTGGGTGTTGAGCCGGGAGTTGAGGTTCATCTGCTCCCGGGAGATTCCCGCCAGCTTGCGCCCGACCCGGCGGGCCGGGGCGATGAACAGCGGCAGCACGATCAGAGTCAGGATCGTCAGCTGCCACTCGAGGATCAACATCAGCGGCAGCGTGGTGGCGAGGACGATGACGTTGGAGACCACCGAGCCCAACGTCGAAGTGACCGCGGTCTGCGCCCCGATGACGTCGTTGTTGAGACGGCTGATCAGCGCGCCGGTCTGGGTCCGGGTGAAGAACGCCACTGGCATCTGCTGCACCTTGTCGAACAGGGCCACCCGCAGCTGGTAGATCAGCCCTTCTCCAATGCGGGCCGAGAACCAACGTTGGACGATCGACAGGCCGGCGTCGGCCGCCGCGACCACCACGGTGAGCCCGCCGAGGAACCAGATCTGTCTGCGGTCACCCGCGGGGATGGCGTCGTCGATGATCCGCCGGAAGATCAGGGGTGGAAGCAACGCCAGGAGCGCCGCCGCCACGATCGAGGCGAGGAAACCGGCGATGCTCCAGCGGAACGGGTGGGCGAAGCTCCACGCCCGGCGCACCACCCGGCGATCGACGCGCGCATCCTTCACGCTCTCCTCGTCGCGGGGCATCATCGCGTGGGGGCCCATTCGCATGCCCCCACGAGGCTACGGCGCATGCCGGCCGTAGCATCGGCCGGCGTGCGCCGCGCCGCCTCCTCCGTCGTGACCGCCGTGGTTCTGGCGGCGGGCGCGGCCTGTTCGGGGTCGAACGGGCCCGAGTCGGCAGGCACGCCGCCGTCGACAGAACCTGACGTCGTCACCACGGTGCCGCGGTCGACGACTGTGGCGCCCACGACCACCGTTCCCCTCACCACCACCACGGCGGTGCCGGAGAGCCCCCCTCCCACCGTGGCCTGGGCGGCCTGCGGGCAGGGGCTCGAGTGCGGCACCCTTACCGTTCCCCTCGACCACGCGGACCCGGCCAAGGGCACCGTCGACCTGTTCGTGAAGCGCCGGCCGGCGCCGCAGGCCGATCAGCGGATCGGATCGCTGCTGGTCAACCCGGGTGGGCCCGGCCTGGCGGGGACGGACCTGGTCGAGCAGGCGGGCTTCTACTTCAGTGAGGAGCTGCGGGACCGTTTCGACATCGTGGCGTTCGACCCGCGAGGGACCGGACGCTCGTCCCCGGTGGATTGCGTGGACGATCTGGACCCGGTGCTGATCGGCACCGATCCCACTCCAGAGACACCCGAGGAGGTGCAGCAGCTCGCCGACCAGGACGCGGCCTTCACCGCGGGCTGCGTCGCCCGGAGCCAGGCCCTGTTGCCCTATATCTCGACCGACGCGACGGCCCGTGACATCGACAGCCTCCGTCGCGCCCTGGGCGAGTCGGAGATCAGCTACTTCGGCTTCAGCTACGGCAGCGAGCTGGGCGCCACGTGGGCGACGAGGTTCCCCGAGACGGTGCGGGCTGCGGTGCTCGACGGGGCCGCCAACCCCAACGCCGGGTGGGAGGCCGATCGCACGGCACAGGCCGTCGGGCTCGAGCGCGGGTTCCTCGCCGCGATGCAGTCCTGCGCGGGCGACCCGTCGTGCCCGTTCTACAACGACGGCAACCCGGTGGCGGCCTACGAGGCGCTGTCAGCGTCCCTCGACTCCTCGCCCGTGGTGGGTGATCGGTCGCGGCTGCCCGCCAACCAGAGTGTCCTGTTCTACGCCACCGCCTCCCGTCTCCGCGACAGCACCGGCTGGGACGAGCTGTACCAGGCGCTGGCCGACGCGCAGGACGGGGATGTGCGTCGGCTGTTCGAGCTCTACGACGGGTACGTCCGGCGATCGTCCGACGGGAGCTTCGCGAACGTCATCGAGGCCCACATCGCCATCGACTGCCTGGAGTACCCGGGACCGACCGATCCGAGCCAGTTCCCGCTCATCGATGCCCGCATCCGCCAGGCGGCGCCTCACATGAGCACGGGCTACGCCTACCAGTACGCCTGCGCGGGATGGCCGGCTCGCCAGCCGCCGTCGTCCCGGCTCACCGCGGCGGGCGCCGGACCAGTGCTCGTCGTGGGCACCTCGGGCGACACCATCACCCCGATCGAGAGCTCGCGCGGGCTGGCCGAGTCGCTGGAGGACGGCGTGCTGCTCACCGTCGACGGCTTCCGGCACACCGGCTACGGACTCAACGTCTGCTCACGCGACGTCGTGGACCGCTACCTCGTCGACCTCACCGTGCCGGCCGACGGCACCGTCTGCGCCTGAGCCTTCGCCGCTTCGGGAACCGCGGGCGCACTCCGCTCGTACTGCGACGGGCAAGGACAACCGCGTGGAAGGGACGACGGATGAGCACCATGGAGACCACCAGCCCCCGATCGTGGCTCGTCGACGAGCACGGCAACCCGGCGACTGGCCCGTCCGAGGGCTTGGACATCTACGACCGGGCCATCGACCGCCTGCTGCGGTTCCATCCCGATGTGGTCGATCTGGCCGACGCCCTCGTCACCGAGCATGCCGACCTCCCGATGGGCCAGGCGCTCATGGCCTACCTGTACCTCATGAGCACCGACGCTCCGGATCTTCCCGCCGCCCGCGCCGCGCACCAGGCGCTGCTGGCGGCCGGCACCAACGAGCGGGAGGCGCTGCACGGGCGCGCCATCGGACAGTGGCTGGACGGCGACTGGACCGGCGCGGCCCGCACGCTCGACGATCTCCTCGCCCGCTGGCCCGGGGACCTCCTGGCCCTGGCCATCGGCCACCAGCTCGACTTCTTCCTGGGTGACGCCCGCAACCTGCGGGACCGCCCTGGCCGCACCCTGCCGGAGTTGGACCCGGGCCATCCGCACACGGCCTTCGTCCGCGGGATGCAGGCCTTCGGTCTCGAGGAGTCCGGTCACTATGACCGATCCGAGGCGGCGGGGCTCTCCGCCATCGCCACCAACGCCGATGACGTCTGGGCCATCCATGCGGTGGTCCACACCTACGAGATGCAGGGCCGGGTCGACGAGGGCCTTCGCTTCCTGCTCGGCCGGGTCGACGACTGGGGCTCGGGCAACCTGTTCACAGTGCACAACTGGTGGCACCTGGCGCTGTACTACCTGGAGGCCGGAGCGCCGCACGAGGCCCTGCGGGTGTACGACACGCAGGTCCACCACGCCGACTCGGCGGGCGTGCCCCTGGAGATGCTCGACGCCAGCGCGCTGCTGTGGCGCTTCGAGCTGGACGCGCTGCCGACCGGCGGTCGATGGGAGGCGCTGGCCGATGCGTGGCTGCCCCGCACCCAGGACGAGCCCTGGTACGCCTTCAACGACCTGCACGGGGTGATGGCGCTCGTCGGCGCCGGACGGATGAGCGACGCCCGCGCCGTCATCGCGAGGATGGTGGCGTATGCGCGCGTTCCCGGCCCCGGCACCAACAAGATGATGACCGCCGACATCGGCCTGCCCAGCTCCCTGGCCGTGGTCGCGTATGCCGAGGGCCGATATCACGACGTGATCGCCGAGCTCGAGCCGATCCGCTTGGTGCTCAACCGCTTCGGCGGCTCCCACGCGCAGCGCGACGCCCTTCAGCGGACGCTGTTGGAGTCGGCCCTGAGGGCCGGCGAGCTGGAGCTGGCCCGGACGCTGGTGGCCGAGCGGATCAGCCTCCGCGAGTCCAGTGTCTACGGCTGGAGCCGGCGGGCACGGCTGCTGCGGGCCATGGACGATGTGGCCCGCGCCGACGCCGCCGACGCGACGGCCCGGGATCACCAGTCGCGCTTCGCCGCGGCCCTGGGTTAGGAGCGGCACCAGGCGTTCATGGCCGACCAGCGCGCGCCGGATGCGCCGAGGTCGGACGTGAGCGCTTCGGTCCCGCGGTGACGAGGATGACCGAACCGAGGACGGCGGCGGCGAGCGACGCGGCCAGGATCCCGATCTTGGCCTCGTCCTGGAGGCCGGCGTCGGAGAAGGCCAGGCCCGTCACGAAGATGGAAACCGTGAAGCCGATGCCCGCCAGCGCGGCTACGCCCACGATCCCCCTCCACGTCGCCTCGGCCGGGAGCACCCCGATGCGGAGACGGGTGGCGATCCAGGTGAAGGCGGTGATCCCGACCAGCTTGCCCACCACCAGACCCAGGACCACACCGAGGGTGATCGGCGACGAGGCGGCAGCTGACACGGCGTCGGTCGACAACGGGATTCCAGCGTTGGCCAAGGCGAACAGGGGGAGGATCACGAAGCTGGTCCAGGGGTGCAGCAGGTGCTCGAGCCACTCGACCACCGACACCGACTGGCGCGCCATGACGGCCGTCTCGTGGGCGGCTCCGGCCGAAGAGACATTGGTCAGGACATCAGCCTCCACCAGCTGTCGGATCGGCCGCGTGGGCGCCATCAGTCCCAGCACGACACCCACCAACGTGGCGTGCAGCCCCGACTCGTGGAGGGCCAGCCAGAAGGCGACACCGAGAGCGACATACGCCACGGTGGACTGGACGCCGGCTCGGCGCGTCACGACCACGGCGACCGCCAGCGCGACAGCCACAGCCAGTGCCCTGACATCGATGTCCTCGGAGTAGAAGACCGCAATCACGAGGATGGCGCCGATGTCGTCGACGATGGCCAGCGCCAGCAGGAACAGCTTGAGCGAGGGGGCGACGCGGCTCCCGACCAGGCTGAGCACACCGACCGCCATGGCGATGTCCGTCGCCATCGGAATGCCCCAGCCCTGCGCGCCGGCACCGCCGGCGTTGATGGCGAAGTAGATCAGCGCCGGTACCAGCATTCCTCCGACGGCGGCGATGGCCGGCATGGCGGCCCGGCGGGGCTCTCGCAGCTCGCCCTCTACCAGCTCCCGCTTGATCTCCAGGCCCACGACGAAGAAGAAGATGGCCATCAGACCGTCGTTCACCCACTCCTGGAGGTCGAGGTCGAGCGAGTGCGTTCCCAGGCTGATCGAGAGATGGGTGTGCCAGAGGTCGTAGTAGGACTCCTTGAACGGTGAGTTGGCCCACGCCAGAGCGACCACCGTGGCCGCCATCAGCACCACCCCTCCGGCCGCCTCCGTGTGCAGGAAGTCGACCAATGGTCGCAGGATCACCGGCCCCGAGGCGTCCGCGCCCGAGCTGCGCTGCTCCTCTTCCCTCATGTCGGCCCTCCATCCGGCTCGACTCGGCATGGTAGAGAACCTGCTACAACCCCGGTCGGTGGAACCCGTGCGCTACCTGGTGGTGTCCGATCTGCACCTGGGAGCGCTCAACAGTGTCCTGACCAACGTGGCCGACTCGGGCACAGCCGTCGACCGCGAGGCAGCGTCGCCCGCGCTCTCCGCGCTCGGGGCCTGCCTGGCCTCGCTGACCGCCCGGAGTGTTCCGCCCGAGCTCGTCGTCCTCGGCGACCTCTTCGAGTTGGCGCTGACCCCGCTCGATGACGCCGCCGCGACCTTCGCCCACTTCGCGAGAGCGCTAGGTCTGGGAACGCCAGGAGGAGCGGTCGCCCGTCAGTTGCGGTTCGTCGCCGGCAACCACGACCACCACATGTGGACCCGGGCCCGAATGGAGCACGACGCGAGGATCGTCCGGGAGACGCCGCGCGGCCAGCCCCTGCAACAGCCTGAGCACGTGACGGCGATGTTCGACGATCCCGCCGCGCCGCCGGTCCGGGCCCGGTTCATCGAAGCCCTGGTCGAATGGTCGAGCGACGGCGCCTCGATCGAAGCCGTGCACTCCTACCCGAACTTCGGGCTGGTCGACGGCAGCGGCGAGCGGGCCATCGTGATGCACCACGGGCACTTCGTCGAGCACCTGTACCGGATCGTCTCCAGCCTGGACGACCTCTTCGGTGACCCGAGCCGCGGGCGGAGCGCCAGTGAGCTGGAGCGTGAGAACGCGGGCTGGATCGACTTCTTCTGGTCCTCGGAGGGCGACTCGGGCGACGCCGGCATGGACGTACGGGTGCTTTACGAGTCATTGGTGAGCGGTCGCACCATCGACGCCGAGATCAACCGGGCCAGCCGGCTGCTCGGTCGGGGCCGGCGAGGCTTCGTCGCCCGGCTCGAGCGTTACGTGGCCACCCGACTGGCCTTGCGAGCCCACCACACGCTGGCGCAGCGCGAGAGACACCACAGCCAGGCCGTGTTGTCGCGTGACGCGGACACTGGGCTGGAGATGTACCTCGGCGGGCCCGTGCGCAACGAGCTGGATTCGGCCCTCGGTCACGTTCCTGCCGACGCCACGTTCCTGTTCGGTCACACCCACAAGCCCTTCGTGGCCACCCGGGGCGTCACCGGCTACCCGCGCCCGGTCACCCTGGTGAACACCGGCGGCTGGGTGGTCGATCACCCTGAGCCGGAACCACTCAAGGGAGCGACCGCCGTGCTGATCGACGCCGACCTGCGGACGGTGGCGCTCGAGCTGTACCGGCAGCGCGCTGATGGCACGGTGGCCCCGCCGGCGGCGGTCGCCGTGGGCTCCGTCTCGGTGCCGTGGGCGGAGGCGGTCCGAGCGCGTATGGCCGCCGACCAGTCCGCGTGGGCGGGCCTCACCACCGCGCTCGACGAGGCCGTCGCGGCGCGGCGGCGCCAGCTCCTCGAGCGTGATGCGGCCACGGAGGCCCGCATCGCAAGAGCGAACGCCCGCCCCGGCTGAGCTGTGGGCGGGGGTGTGGGGGCAGAGGCTTCGCCGGAGCCCCCACCCGGCGGGCGATCCGGCTTCGCCGGTCGCTCGCCCAG
>DASTFY010000332.1:0-4097 GCA_035719525.1 Acidimicrobiales bacterium | reverse complement strand
GAACCCGTGCAGCAGCCGCGCCGCCTCTGCCGGGTCGAAGCCGTCGTAGGCCGTGGTCACCGCCGCCCGCGTGCGCTCCAGCCGGGAAAGGAGCCACCGGTCGGCGAGCGCCCGTGAGCCCTCGGGCGGCCCGCCGGCCGCCTCCGTGGCCGAAATCACGAACCGGCCCAGGTTCCAGAGCTTGTTGGCGAAGTTGCGCGCGCCCTCCACCCACTCTTCGGCCAGGGGCACGTCGGTGCCCGGGTTGGCTCCGCGGATCAGGGCGAAGCGGAGGGCGTCGGTGCCGTAGCGGTCCATCAGCTCGATCGGGTCGATGACGTTCCCGAACGACTTGGACATCTTCTTGCCCTGGGCGTCGCGGACCATCCCGTGGATGGCGACCACATCGAAGGGGGTGGGCGGCTGGAAGTGGCAGCCGAACATCAGCATCCGGGCCACCCAGAAGAAGATGATGTCGTAGCCGGTGACCAGCACCGAGGTCGGGTAGAAGGCGGCCAGGTCCTCGGTCTTCCCCGGCCAGCCCAGGGTCGAGAACGGCCACAGCCCGCTCGAGAACCAGGTGTCGAGCACGTCCTCGTCCTGGGCCAGCTCGCCCGCGCCGCAGGTGGCGCAGGCGGCCGGGTCCTGGCGGGCCACGGTGACGTGCCCGTCCGGGCAGTACCAGGCGGGGATGCGGTGGCCCCACCAGAGCTGGCGCGACACGCACCAGTCGCGGATCTGCTCCATCCAGCCGAAGAAGGTCTTCTCGTAGCGGGCCGGCTCGAACCGGGTCTTCCCGGAGCGGACCGCCTCCATGGCCTCCTCGGCCAGGGGGCCGGTGGCCACGAACCACTGCAGCGACAGCCGCGGCTCGACCTCGGTCCGGCAGCGGTAGCAGTGGCCGACCGAGTGCGGCGCCTCCTCGACCCGCTCCAGCAGCCCCAGCTCGGCCAGGGCGGCCTTGACCTCGCGGCGGGCGGCGAAGCGGTCCAGGCCCGCGAACCGTCCGCCCTCGGCGTTGACGATGGCCTCCTCAGTGAAGATGTCGACGGCCGGGAGGTCGTGGCGCTCGGCGATCCCGTAGTCGTTGGGATCGTGGGCCGGGGTGACCTTGAGCGCGCCGGTGCCGAACTCGCGGTCGACGGCCGCGTCGGCCACCACCGGGATGAGCCGGTCGACCAGGGGCAGGCGCACGGTCTTGCCGACCAGGTCGCGGTAGCGGGGGTCGTCGGGGTGGACGGCGACGGCGGTGTCGGCCAGCATCGTCTCGGCCCGGGAGGTCGCCACCCCGATCCAGCCCGACCCGTCGGCCAGCGGGTAGCGCAGGTGGGCGAGCTCGCCCGGGACCTCCTCGTGCTCGACCTCGATGTCGGAAAGGGCGGTCAGGCAGCGGGGGCACCAGTTGATGATCCGCCGGCCCCGGTAGAGCAGGCCCTGCTCGTAGAGGGAGACGAACACCTCGCGGACGGCCCGTGACAGGCCCTCGTCCATGGTGAAGCGTTCCCGCGACCAGTCGACCGAGTCGCCGAGGCGCTGCATCTGGCCAAGGATCCGCCCGCCCGACTCGGCCTTCCACGCCCAGACCCGCTCCACGAACGCCTCCCGGCCCAGGTCGAAGCGGGTCTTGCCCTCCTTGGCGAGCTCGCGCTCGACCACGTTCTGGGTGGCGATGCCGGCGTGGTCCATGCCGGGCAGCCACAGCACCTCGTCCCCGCGCATCCGGTGCAGGCGGGCCAGGTAGTCCTGGTAGGTGTGGTCGAGGGCGTGGCCGATGTGGAGCGACCCGGTCACATTTGGAGGCGGAAGGGCCATGCTGAAGCGCGGCCGACCTGACGCCGGGTCGGCCTTGAAGACACCGCTCTCGAGCCAGCGCCGGTAGGTGGGACCCTCGACCGTTGTGGGGTCGTAGGTCCTGGGAAGCTCGGGGCGCCCTTGTGGGGTGGTCACGGGTGGTGTGCTCCTCGTCGGAAACCGGGCCGCGGCACCGCTGGGCGGCGCGCGAAGGCGTAAGCCTAGCCCGATACTCGAAGGGCCGAGGCGGTCTGGGCCGCCAGCGTGGCCACCATCCTGCTCACCCGGGTCCCGTCCATGACGATCAGGCGCTGCGCTCCCGGCGGGTCCGCTCCGGGGTCTCGCGGTCGCGCGGGACGAGGGTGGGGTTGACGCCGCTGGAGACCACGTCGGCGGTGATCACGCAGCGCCGGATGTCGTCGCGCGAGGGCAGGTCGTACTGGACGTCGAGCAGGACCTCCTCCAGGATCGCCCGCAGGCCGCGGGCGCCGGTGCCGCGCAGGATCGCCTGGTCGGCGACCGCCTCCAGCGCGTCGTCGGAGAACTCCAGCTCCACCCCGTCGAACTCGAAGAACTTGCGGTACTGCTTGACCAGCGCGTTCTTGGGCTCCACGAGGATGCGGACCAGGGCCTGCTTGTCGAGGGAGTGGACCGAGGAGATGACGGGCAGGCGGCCGATGAACTCGGGGATCAGGCCGAACTTGAGCAGGTCCTCGGGGAGCACCCTGGCCAGGATCTCGCCGACGTCCTTGTCCGCGATACGGCGGAGGTCGGCCCCGAAGCCGACCCCCTTTCGCCCGATGCGCGACTCGATGATCTTCTCCAGCCCGGCGAACGCCCCACCGCAGATGAACAGCACGTTGGTGGTGTCGATCTGGATGAACTCCTGGTGGGGATGCTTGCGGCCGCCCTGGGGGGGCACGCTGGCCGTGGTCCCCTCCAGGATCTTGAGCAGCGCCTGCTGCACGCCCTCGCCGGAGACGTCGCGGGTGATCGACGGGTTCTCGCTCTTGCGGGCGATCTTGTCGATCTCGTCGATGTAGATGATCCCCGTCTCGGCCTTCTTGACGTCGTAGTCGGCCGCCTGGATCAGCTTGAGCAGGATGTTCTCGACGTCCTCGCCGACGTAGCCGGCCTCGGTGAGCGCCGTCGCGTCGGCGATCGCGAACGGGACGTTGAGGATCTTCGCCAGGGTCTGGGCGAGCAGGGTCTTGCCGCAGCCGGTCGGGCCGAGCAGCATGATGTTCGACTTCTGCAGCTCGATCTCGCCCTCGTTGCCCCCCTGGGTCATCTGGACCCGCTTGTAGTGGTTGTAGACGGCGACCGAGAGCGCCCGCTTTGCCGTCTCCTGGCCCACGACGTACTCCTGCAGCACGCCATAGATCTCGCGCGGCTTCGGCAGGCTCTCGAGCTCGAACGACGGCGGGGCGGTGAGCTCTTCGTCGATGATCTCGTTGCAGAGATCGATGCACTCGTCGCAGATGTAGACGCCGGGGCCCGCGATCAGCTTCTTGACCTGCCGCTGCGACTTGCCGCAGAAGCTGCAGAGGAGCTGCTCGTTGGAATCGGTCGGGCGTGCCACTGCGGTGTCTCCCTTCGGCGCTCAACGTCCGGGCCGCCGTGCTCAGGTTACGGCACCACCGGCTCCGGCTGGACGCGTAGTTGTTACTCGCCCGCTATCGCGGTCCCTGCAAGCGGCGCGGCCGTTGCAGTCGCGGAATCACGGGGAAGCGGTGCTCCGGACGCTCGGGCGGCGCCACCGCCGGTGCCTCGGCCGCGAGGGCGTCAGCGAGCCGCCGCCAGAAGGCGGGGCGCGCGGGAACCGGGGGCCCGGGGCCGGGACCGTCGACGAAGCCCGCCAGCCACTCGTCGAGCGGCGGCTCGCCGTGGTAGCCGGGAAACGCCCGGTAGGCGGCGACGTAGGCGCTCAGCAGAGCCTGCTCGTCGCCGGCGCGCCGGCGCGGTTCGGCGTCATGGGCCCGGGCGAGTTCGATGAAGGCGACGGTGTCTCCGGCGCGTGCTCGCTCGAGCGGCCCGGACACGCGGAGCACCTAGTGGTGCTCGATCACGCGGTCGACGATCTTGTACTCCTTGGCCTCCTCGGAAGACATGAAGTAGTCGCGCTCGGTGTCCTGGGTGACCTTCTCGAGCGGCTGACCGGTGTGCTTGGCGATGATCTCGTCGAGGCGGCGGCGCACGTCGATGATCTCCTTCGCGTGGATCTCGATGTCGGTCGCCTGTCCCTGAAAGCCCGCCGAGACCTGGTGGATGAGGATCTTCGAGTTCGTGGTCGCCATCCGCTTGCCCTCGGTCCCGCCGGCCAGCAG
>DASTFY010000331.1:0-2020 GCA_035719525.1 Acidimicrobiales bacterium | reverse complement strand
TACGACGTCGAGCGCTACGACGTCGATCTGGCCTACGACCCGGCCACGGGAACCCTCAACGGGGCCGTCTACCTGACGGCCGTAGCGGCCACCGCCCTGGACGCCATCACCCTCGACCTCGGGGTTATGGCCCTCGATGCCGCCACCGTCGACGGCGTGGCTGCCGCGGCCGAGCTGGCCAGCGGCAAGCTCCGGCTCACGCCGCCCGCCCCCCTGGCCAGCGGTGCCCGCTTCGTCCTCGGCATCGCCTACCACGGTGTCCCGCAGCACCGTGCCGACCCGACCTTGGGTACGCCCCTCGGGTGGATCAGCACCGCGTCGGGGAGCTACACCCGCAACGAGCCCAACGGCGCCAGCACCTGGCTGCCCTCGAACGACCATCCCAGCGACAAGGCGGCCTATCGGGTCAGGGTCAGCGTGCCCGAGCCGCTGTTCGCAGTGGTCAACGGCGCGGCGGTGGGCGAAGAACGCACGGGTGGTCGCGTCGCCACGACCTGGGAGACGACCCTGCCCATGGCGGCCTCCGAGCTCCAGATCGCCGTGGGCAACCTGGCCCGGGTGGACACCACGACACCGGGTGGGGCGCCACTGTCCAGCTACGTGGCCGCCAACGGGATGGACGTGGCGCCGGGGCTCGGGCTGGCCGGCCGAATGGTCGATTTCTACAGCACCCTGTTCGGCCCGTATCCGTTCCCGGGCGCGGGCCTCATCGCCGCGGACGCCCCGGCCGGTACGGCCGTCGCGGCGCAAGGGCGTCCACTCGTCTCGGCCGTCGACCTCACCGCTCCGACGGGCGTGCGCCAGCACTACCTGCTCAGCACCGCGCTGGCGCATCAGTGGTTCGGCTCGGCGGTGACCCCAGCGCGCTGGCAGGACATGTGGCTGTCCGAGGCGTTCAGCACCTACGCCCGCTGGCTGTGGATGCAGAAGGCGGGGATGCAGTCGGTCGACGACGCGGCCGCCAACGCGCTCACGCGCGCCGATAGCCTCCGGGCCGCCTTTGGCACGCCGGACCACCCCGCGGCCTCCACCCTCTTCAGCCCGACGGTGGCCGATGGTGGTGCGGTCGCCCTGCACGCCCTGCGCAAGAGCGTCGGCGATCGCACCTTCTTCGCCATCCTGAAGACGTGGGTGGCAAAGTACGCAGGACAATCCGTCACCACTGAGGCGTTCATCGACCACGCCTCGGAGATCGCCGGGGAGGACCTGACCGGGCTCTTCCTCGACTGGTTGAGCGCCGAGGACGTGCCGGAGGACTACCCGCAGCCGTCGGGATGACCGTTCCCGCCCACCGTGGGTGGTGATGGCCAGGAATCAGGTGGCGCTCGCCCCGTCGGCGGGTCGCAGCCGGGACCCTCCTGCACGGTCCAACTATCGTTGCGGGCCGACGGGCACGATGGCGAGGTGGCGATGAAGCTGACGCGTGAGGTGGACCCATCGGCGGTTGGTCCCGGCGTACTCAGCCGCCGACGGCTGCTCCAGGCCGGGCTCCTCGGTGGCGCCATGCTGGCCGTTGAAGCCTGTGTGCCGCCCCGTGCGTCCCTACGGTACGGCCCGCTGGGATGGCCCGACGCCAACGGGCTGCAGCTGGCCGCGGGCTTCTCGTCCCGCGTGGTGGCCCGGGAAGGGGACCTCGTCGGTGGCACCTCCTACCGGTGGCACAACGCGCCCGACGGCGGGCACTGCTTCCCCGCGCCTGGCGGATGGGTCTACGTGTCCAACAGCGAGGTCGACCAGGCCGGCGGCGTGGGCATGGTGCGCTTCGACCAGGCCGGCAACATCATCGGCGCGGCGCGCCTGCTCGACAACACCAACCGCAACTGCGCCGGCGGTCATACGCCGTGGGGCACCTGGCTGTCGTGCGAGGAGGTCGCGAACGGTCGCGTGTACGAGGTCGCCCCGCTCGGCACGCGCCCACCTCGGGCGCACAACGCCATGGGCCGGTTCCAGCACGTGGGCGCCGCAGTCGACGCGGCGCGCCAGACCGTGTACCTGTCCGAGGACGAGAGCAACGGGCTGC
>DASTFY010000330.1:0-19955 GCA_035719525.1 Acidimicrobiales bacterium | reverse complement strand
GTCGATCTCGTCGATGTAGATGATCCCCGTCTCGGCCTTCTTGACGTCGTAGTCGGCGGCCTGGATCAGCTTGAGCAGGATGTTCTCGACGTCCTCGCCCACGTAGCCGGCCTCCGTGAGCGCGGTGGCGTCGGCGATGGCGAAGGGGACGTTGAGCATCCGGGCCAGCGTCTGGGCCAGCAGCGTCTTGCCGCAGCCGGTGGGGCCGAGCAGCAGGATGTTCGACTTGGCCAGCTCCACCTCGGTGTGGTGGGCGGGACCTTGCGCGTTCTGGTACTGGATGCGCTTGTAGTGGTTGTAGACCGCGACCGACAGGATCTTCTTGGCCGGCTCCTGCCCGACGACGTAGTCGTCGAGGAAGTCGTAGATCTCACGCGGCGTGGGTAGCTCGTCGAAGCGCAGCTCGGCGGTCTCGGCCAGCTCCTCCTCGATGATCTCGTTGCAGAGCTCGATGCACTCGTCACAGATGTACACGCCGGGACCGGCGATCAGCTTCTTGACCTGCTTCTGCGACTTGCTGCAGAACGAGCACTTGAGGAGCTCGCCGCTGTCCCCGAACTTCGCCACCTCGGGCCTCCCCTGCTGCCCTGCTCGCTAGGACTACTTGATGGGACCGGAGCGATCGGCCGCGTTGCGGGCGGTGATCACTTCGTCGATGATGCCATACTCGAGGGCCGCCTCGGCTTCCAGAACGAAGTCCCGGTCGGTATCGCCGTGGATCCGCTCCAGCGGCTGGCCGGTGTGATGGGCCAACATCTCCTCCATGAGGTCCCGCATGCGCAAGATCTCCTTGGCCGCTATCTCCAGGTCCGTCACCTGGGCGTAGCCCATGGCGCCGTAGGGCTGGTGCAGCAGCACGCGGGCGTGGGGCAGCGCCAGGCGCTTGCCCTTGGTGCCTGCCGCCAGCAGCACCGCCGCCGCCGACGCCGCCTGGCCGTAGCAGATCGTGGCGATGTCGTTGCGGATGAACTGCATCGTGTCGTAGATGGCGAACAGCGCGGTGATGTCGCCGCCCGGGCTGTTGATGTAGATGTTGATGTCCTTGTCCGGGTTCTCGGACTCCAGGTGGAGCATCTGGGCGCAGACCAGGTTGGCGATGGTGTCGTCGATCGGCGTGCCGAGGAAGATGATGTTGTCCTTCAGCAAGCGCGAGTAGAGGTCGTAGGCGCGCTCTCCCCTATTGGTCTGCTCCACCACAGTGGGGACGAGATAGGACATGGGCTCGATCACGGAGTCTCCGCTTCGTCGGTCGGGGGGTGGGCACCGTCGTCGCCGTGGTCGTGGTCGTGGCCGGTGTGGTCGTGGCCGTCGTGGTCGTGCTCGGCCAGGTCGACCTCGCCTGGCACCACGAGCTCATCGTCCGGCGGGAGCAGGAGATCGCGGTCGATGGGGGCGCCTTCCGTGTCCACGATCTCCACGTGGCGCAGGAGCCACTCGAGCGCCTTGGCCTTGCGGATCTCGGCCCTGAGGCCGGACACCGCGTCGCCGCGTTCGTAAGCCTTGCGGACCTGGGTGGGCTTCTGGTCCACCCGCACGGCGATGCGGGCGTATTCGGCCTCGAGGTCCTCGTCGCCGACTTCGATCTCCTCGGCGTCGGCAACGGCCCGGAGCGCCAGGTCGACCTTGACGGCCGTCGTGGCGCTGCCCCGCAGCCCCTCGGTCAGGGTGGCCGGATCCTGCCCGGTCATGGCCATGTACTGGTCCATGCTCAGGCCCTGTGACTGGAGTCCGCTGACCAGGTTCTGGGCCCGTGACTGCAGCTCGCTGTTCACGAGCGGTTCCGGCGGGTCTTCCTCGACCAACTCGGCCAGCGCCCCGCTGGCGCGCTCGAGCAACAGCTGGCGGGCGCTGTTCAGGCGGGACGCCTCCAGGCGCTCGCGGATGGCGGTGCGCCACTCGTCGGCCGACGAGAACTCCAGGTGTTCGCTGACCCACTCGTCCGTCAGCTCGGGCGGCACCAGCGCCTGCACCTTCTTGACGGCGACGGTGAAGTCGGCCGGATCGTCCGTGCCGGTCGGCGTTGCGGTGAAGGTCAGCGTCTCCCCCGAAGCGGTGCCGGTGATGCGGTCGTCGAAGTCCTGGGCCACCCACCCCCGGCCGAGCTCGTACAGCCAGTCCTCGGTGTTGAGGCCGGCGACCGGCTCGCCGTCGCGCTCGGCCTCGACGTCCAGCGTCACGAAGTCCCCGGCGGCGGCCTGGCGATCGACGTCCGTCAGGTCGCCGTGGCGGCGCAGCTCGGCGGTCACCGCCGCCTCCACCTCATCCTCGGAGGCGGCGATCGGAGGCAGCTCGACCCGGAGCCCGGCATAACCCGGGACGAACACCTGGGGCCGCACCTCGACGGTGGCATCGAAGGCGACGGGCCCCTCGTCCGACCCGGCCGTGATGTCGACCTCCGGTGGGGCGATGATGTCAACGTCGTGCACCTTGACCGCGTCGGCCAGGTAGCGGGGGATGGCGTCCTGCAGCGCCTGCTGGCGGGCGGGAGCGAGACCGATGCGGGCCTCCAGGATGCGCCGAGGGGCCTTGCCGGGGCGGAAACCGGGCAGGCGCACCTCGCGGGCGATCTTGCGGAACGCGACATCGATGTCCCGGTCGAACTCGGTCTCGTCCACCTCGACCGACAGCTTGACCTTGTTGCCCTCGAGGGTCTCGACCGTGCTCTTCACAGGTCGGCGAGTGTACCGGGAGGGGTCCCTCTCTTCGTCGCCTCCTGTGTCTTCGTCGCCATCCGCCGCTGCGCTTCGGCTGGCTCCTACTCGCTTCACTCGGCAATCTCTTCGTCGCCACCCGCCGCTTCGCTTCGGCTGGCTCCTACTCGCTTCGCTCGGCAATGCCTCACGCTGCGTTGCGGTGCGCCGGCCAAGCCAGACGCACCATGTCCGGCGCAGCAACGGTCGCCACGCACGGGACGGGTTCGGTCGGTCGCTGCCGACGCGCCATGATGGCGGCATGTCGACGTGGAAGCCTCACAGCCTGGCCCGGCCACGGCCGGACCAGCTCGACTTGCGCCGTGGCGATCGCGTCGTCAGCAAGGTGCCCCTGCCGGGGGTGCCGGACGGCACCGAGGGCAGGGTCATCCTGGCGAACGGCTTCAACTGGATGCGCTACCGCGTCCGCTTCCGTAACGGCGCCGAGGTGGCCGACCTCGACGAGCGACACCTCACGCCCACCGGCAAGACGGCCCGCCGGCTGGCAAAGGCCAACCAGCGGGGCTGAGCCGGCCGGTCAGCCGGCGGAGATGTTGACGTTGTCGATCTGGCCGGAGAAGCTGTCCGACGGGTCGGTGGAGTGCGGCTTCTTGCCGATGAGCACCTCAGTGCTGAAGCGCTCGACCGGATTGACCGCCCCGAGGGACGAAGCGTCCACGTTGGCCCCGACGTTGTCGACCACGGCCGAGAAGACGTTGCCGTTCAGCCGGCACGCGATGTCGTGCCACCCACCGTCGTCGACGCGGGCCTGGGACTCGACCGACAGAACGACGCGGCCATCGCCCATCGTGCACACCAGGTGGCCCAACCCATTGCCATGTCCGCGGATCTCGACCTTCCAGAAGCCACCGAGGTTGGAGGCCCGCGCCTTCTGGATGACGTTGTAGCCGGTGCCGACGACGCCGACGGGCAGCGTGCCCGCGGCGGTCCGCCGCATGAGGATCCGAGCATCGACCGAGAACGCCGCGTTATGGGGCTCCAGCTCGTGGTTGGCGTCCGCCACGGCCACCTGGCTGTCGGTCGGTGCGATGGCGCCGACGAAGTTGCCGGCTCCGTCGACATTGTTGACCCAGCCCGGGAAGTCATAGTACGCACCGTTGAGACTCACGACTGGCCCGATGACCCCGTTGCGCCGAGGTACGAGCGAGTCCCGCATGACCGGGCCGACGCTCTCGTTCATCGCCCAGCTGGACTGCACGTTTGCGGGCGGGGCTGGGGGTGGCCCGACGACCACGGGCGGGTCGGTTGAAGGGGGCGGACAGGCCGTGAGAAGCAGCACTGCTGCGGTGCCGGCCCCGGCCAAAATCACTCTGCGCATGTTCTGCTCCGATCCTCGGACGTCGTGGTGGTGATGCTCAGGTCGCCCGGTTACCGTCGCAATCGAGTCCAGCATGGCAGCAAACGGCTGCCGATCCACCGATCGCGCACGACCATGCTCGCGCATGTCGGCTCCTCGCCACGGCGCGCTCTGGCCCGACCACGGAGCGTGAACTAACCGGTCGGCCAGGCGGGTGGACGTCGGCCAGTGGACGGATCGCTCCCCGCCCTGCGGTATCAGCGCCCGCACCACGAGCGCAGTAGCACCTCGCCGGAGGCTCGGGTCGTCGACCACCCCGAGTCCAGGCCGGAGCAGCGCAGCTCCATCGGCTGCCCCGCCACCTCCCACAGCAGGGCCGGATGCTCGCCGTGCCAGCGGACCGCGACGCCAACGAGGCAGTCGCCGACGGGCACTCCGTAGGCCTCTGCGGAGCGTCCCATCCACGCGGGTGGAAACGGTGCCGGGAACAAATCGATGGTGGAGCGATCGGCGACGAGCATTCGCCGTTGTGCCCACGCCAGGCCGAGCAACCCATCCGGCGGCTCGATCGGGGTCGGCTCGGCGGCCGGCAGCCGGCGCCGTGCGGCCGCGACGTCCAGGGCGCCGCGGCCGTGCGCGGCTCGCCGCATGACCTCCTCGGTCGCGGCCAAACCCGCGTCGTCCGCCCACGAGACCCGCCGCTCGCGCCGTGCCTCTGCGGTGAGGGCTTCGGCCGCGATGACGACATCGTCCAGCCAAGGCTCCGGATCGACGCCCAGCCGGCCGAGCTCGCACACCCCGACGAGGAAGCGGGCGCCGTCGAGAGCGTTCCCTGGCCCGTCGAGGAGCAGCGCGGCGCGCACCGTGGCGAGCGGCACTGTCGGCCCGCCGTCGGGGAGCCTCAGGTCGATACCGGCGCCGGTCTGGACCAGCCAGCCGCGAGCTACCTGAGCGGGTGTCGCCAGATCGTCCGGTAGACGGCCGCCATCCCGGGCACCGAAGGGCAAGCCCACCCGGACGCTGGCCCGATGGCCGATCGGGATCACGAGGGCGTCGGCCGGCGCGTCGCCGCCCTGCGGTGGCACGTGGGCCGGCGGGCGCGATGCCAGCAGGTCGCGCCGGCGGAGGGCCACCGCCACCGGGGCCGGCGACCGGGTGTCGAGCTGCATCACGAGGAGGCCGCCGTGGCCGGCGACGGCGAAGTTGGTCTGGACGACGTCGCCGCCGGGGACCCGCACGGACGTCTCGACCACCGGCATCCCGTCCACCAGCCGCTGCCGCAACGAGGGCTCACGCGATGGCGTGTGCCAGCGGTCCTCGGCCGCCACCCACCAGTCCAACATCGGCGAGCCGTCGTCAGGGATGACCGCGCCCCAACCCGTCACCCGGGCCCGCCATGGCAGTCCCGCCACTCCCACCGTGATCCCGTCGAGGTCACGAGGGCCTGCCGGCACCTCCGCAGACTAGGAGCGCGCTGCGCGCCTACGAGCGCGCCGGGAGCAGGGGCCATGACGAAGCACCGCCGTACACTCCGCTGGTGCCTGCCGCGGTGCTCGTGCCGGTGAAAAGCTTCGCCGCGGCCAAGCGCCGACTGGCCGATGTGCTCTCCGCGCCTGAGCGTGCGGAGCTGGCCCGACGGATGGCCCAACGGGTGATCGCCGCGGCGTCGCCCCTCCCGGTCCACGTGGTCTGCGACGACGAAGAGGTCGCGGAGTGGGCAGAGGGCGCCGGAACCCAGGTGCTGTGGCGCCCCGGACACGGGCTCAACGGCGCGGTGGCCGACGGCGTGGCCGCGCTGGCCAAGATCGGCGTCACCGACGTCCTGGTGGCGCACGCTGACCTTCCGCTGGCGTCCGCACTGGCCGGCGTGATCCGCCCGGGCCTCATCACCTTGGTGCCGGATCGCCACGGCGACGGCACGAACGTCATCGCCCTTCCCTCCCGACTCGGCTTTCGCTTCGCCTACGGCGCCGGATCGTTCCGACAGCACCTGGCCGAGGCCCGACGCCATCGGTTGGGCGTGCGGGTGTGGCGGGATCGCCGCCTCGGTCTCGACGTCGACGTACCGGCCGACCTCGACCTGCCCGAGGTGAGGGAGGTGCTGGGATGGGCGCCAACGAGCGAGGGCAACCCGGCGTGACCGCGGCGTCCATCACGTCGCTCGACCTCCCCACACCCCGTGTGGCATTGGCCATCGGCGCCCATCCCGACGACGTCGAGTTCGGCGGAGGCGGCACGCTGGCCAAGTGGTCGGCCGATGGCTGCACCGTCCATCACCTCATCTGCACGGACGGCGCGAAGGGCACATGGGACGCGGAGGCGGACATCGCCGCGCTGGTGGTCGCGCGCCAGCATGAGCAACGCGCCGCGGCGCGCGCCCTCGGCGCGACGGGCGAGGTGGTGTTCCTCGGCTGGCCCGACGGTGAGCTCGAGAGCGGCCTGCGGCAGCGGTGGGAGGTGGCCTACTGGATCCGGCGGCTGCGCCCGGACGTGGTGCTCGGTCACGACCCGTGGAAGCGGTACCGGCTCCATCCGGACCACCGCCATGCCGGCCTCCTCGCCTGCGACGCGATCGTGGCGGCGCGCGATCCCCACTTCTTCCCCGAGCAGCAGGTGCCCCACCACCGACCCGAGGCGTTGCTGCTGTTCGAGGCCGACGAGCCCGACCACGCCGAGGACGTGACGGCGACGGTCGAGCGCAAGCTGGCCGCCTTGGAGGCGCACGAGAGCCAGTTCGAGTCCACCATGCACGCGCGCGACGCAGAGCAGCTTGCCGCCTTCCGCGACCGTGTCCGCTCGCGGCTGACCGACAACGGCGAGCGGGCCGGAGTGCCGGCGGCCGAGCTGTTCAAGCGCATCAACGACCTGTGACCTGGCCCGCTGGCCGGCCGGGACCAGCGGGGCCGGCGAAGGCCTGTGCGATCTCCATCCACTCGACGGCGCGCCCACCGACGATGTCGAGCGCGGTGTCTGCCGGGTGCCTTCGCTGGGTGACGACGAGGCAGAAGTCGAGCGCCGGCCCGCTGACCGAATCCGGGGCGCCGCCGTCCCACTCCCATGTCTCACCCGACGGTGCGGTGAGGATCACGGACACCGGCTCGGCCGGGGGCTCGAGGCCCCGGTTCAGGTAGCTGAAGGGGCGGGCCCGGACACCGAGATGGGCCACGTGGCGCAGGCGATCGGTCGGTGAGCGGACGACCTGCAGCGCGTCGGCGACGTCCTGGCCGTGGGCCCAGGTCTCCATGAGCCGTGCCGTAGCGAAGGAGCGCGCCCCCATGGGAGGTCCGTACCACGAGATCCGGGTGGCGGGGTCCAGCGGTCGCAGCACACCGAGGAGCTGCGCTCGTCCGTCGCGCCACCAGGCCAGCAGCTCCGCCGGGCCCATGGCGCGACCGGGCTCGACAGAGGGATCGACGCCGCCGGCCAGCAGCGCGGCGACGGTGGCAGAGAACGCGACCGGCTCGGTGACGGCGAGGACCGCCGTGCGGTCGAAGTAGCCCAGGTGGCTGATCTGGTCGCGCACCGCCCAGCCGCGCGCCGGAGTCGGATGCTCCCACGACCGCTCGTCGAGGTCAGCGACGATGGCGTCGAGGTCAGCGTGCTCAGCCGCGAGGTCGTCGCAGAGTCGCTGCATCCCGCCATGGTCTCAGGTCGCGGCGCCCGCCGCGGCCCGAGCGGGTCAGCGGGGAGCCGAAGCTCCCCGCTGGTGTCGTCCCTTCCCTCGAGGTGCCCGCGCCGAGGCCGGACCGGCTCAGGCCTTCTTGGCGGCGGTGGCCCGCTTCGCCGGGGCCTTGCGGGCCGTGCTCTTCCGCGCGGTGGTCTTCCGGGCCGCTGTCTTCCGGGCCGGTGCCCGCTTGGCCGGAGCCTTCTTGGCCGCACTGCTCTTCCGGGCCGTCGTCTTCCGCGCCGTCGTCTTCCGCGCGGTGGTCTTCCGGGCGCCCGTCTTCTTGGCCGGTGCCCGCTTGGCCGGGGCCCTCTTGGCCGCAGTGCTCTTCCGGGCCGTCGTCTTCCGGGCCGTCGTCTTCTTGGCCGGTGCCCGTTTGGCCGGGGCCTTCTTGGCCGCAGCGGTCTTCTTCGCTGGAGCCTTCTTGGCCGCCGCCCGCTTGGCCGGGGCCTTCTTCGCTGTTGCCACGGTGTCCTCCGTTGTTCTCGTTGGGTTACTTGTTCAACTCGGCCTTCAGCACGGAGCTCGCGCTGAACTTCATCGCGGTCGACGCCGGCACGTTCACCGGTGCTCCCGTCTGTGGGTTCCGACCGGTGCGCGCCGCGCGACGGGTGGTGCTGAACGAGCCGAAGCCCGGCCATGCCACTTTGTCGCCCTGCTTGGCGTTGAGGACGACCACCTCGAAGAAGGCGTCGACGGTCTTCTCCGCGTCTGCCTTCGAGGTGCCGGCCTTGTTCGCGACCGCATCGATCAACTCGGCCTTGGTCATGCTTGTGCTCTACCTCCTGGGTATGGGGACGAAACTCCACGCATATCCCACTGCGCGCGCACGCGCAAAGCAAGCATCCTTGTAGTTGATTTTGCAACTATGCCTGGAGAGCCCGATTTCGGATCGCGTGAAGGACTCCGCCGGCACCGACCGGAATCAGTGTTCAGAGAGAAGATCGTTGCAGATGCAACAACTCCGCATCATGTGAGCAGGGCGCGAATGCGTGCTGCCACCTCCGCCATCTCCTCCGGGCTGTCGTAGCGGACGCGAGGCCAGAAGAACCCTCGGAGCCCGTCCTTGCGGCGGCGCGGCACGACGTGGATGTGCAGGTGAGCCACGCTCTGGCTGACGACGTTGTTGATCGCCACGAACGAGCCGTCGCTGCTCATCGCGGCCTGCACCGCCGCCGTCACCCGTCGCACCCGCTGGAAGAGCGGCCCCACAGCGTCCGCGGGCAGATCGGTCAGCGTCACCACATGATCCCTCGGTACCACGAGCACGTGGCCCTTGAAGACAGGCCGGTGGTCGAGGAACCCGACGGCCACGTCGTCGGCCAGCACCACCTCTGCCGGAGTGGACCCGTCGATCACGGCACAGAACGCGCAGACCGCCATCGACTCAGTTTCGCTCACCTGCGGCCGAACGCCTTCCCGCTGCCCCGGAGGGTCGGGACCATCCACCATCGCCCGCAGGCGACGGACTAGGACAGCGGCCGAACGCACCCGGTCCCGACCCAGGAGCCCGATGCCCAAGACCTACGTGCTGGACACCTCGATCCTCCTGTCCGACCCGAGATCCTTCGCCCGATTCCAGGAGCACGAGGTGGTGGTGCCGCTCGTGGTGCTCACCGAGCTCGAGGCCAAGCGCAACCATCCCGAGCTCGGCTGGGCCGCCCGGCAGGCGCTGAGAGCACTGGAGGAGATGCGCACCCGCCACGGGACGCTGGTGCGGCCATTGCCGGTGAACGAGGTGGGCGGGACTTTGCGGGTCGAGATCAACCACCAGGAGCTCGCCGGCCTCCCCGCCGCGCTGCGAGACGAGGCCAACGACCACCGGATCCTGGCCGTGGCCCGCAACCTGGCCAACGAAGGCGCCGACGTCGCAGTGGTGACGAAGGACCTGCCGCTTCGACTCAAGGCCAGCATCGTCGGGCTGGCGGCGGACGAGTACCGCAACGAACTGGTCACCGACACCAGCTGGAGCGGCTTCGTCGAGCTCGACGTCGACGCCTCGACCATCGACGAGCTGTTCGCCGAACGCGTGGCCGACCTGCAACCGGCACGGGAGCTCCCGTGCCACACGGGCCTGGCCCTCCACGCCGGCTCGCAGTCCGCGTTGGCGCGGGTCCATCCCGACAAGCGGTTGCACCTCGTGCGCAGCGACGCTGCGCTGTTCGACGTGCGCGGGCGCTCGGCCGAGCAGCGGATCGCCATCGATCTGCTCACCGACACCGAGATCGGCATCGTGAGCCTGGGTGGCAACGCGGGGACCGGCAAGAGCGTGCTGGCGCTGGCCGCGGGGCTGGAGGCCGTCCTGGAGGCGCGAACCCATCAGCGGGTGGTGGTGTTCCGCCCGCTGTACTCCGTCGGTGGCCAGGACCTCGGGTTCCTGCCCGGCACAGAGGCCGAGAAGATGGGGCCGTGGTCGGCGGCGGTCATCGACGCGCTGGAGTCGGTCATGAGCCACGCGGTGATCGACGAGGTCATCGACCGCGGGCTCCTCGAGGTGCTGCCGTTGACCCACATAAGGGGGCGCAGCCTCACCGAGAGCTTCGTGGTGATCGACGAGGCCCAGAACCTCGAGCGCAGCGTTCTGCTCACCGCGCTGAGCCGTCTCGGTCGGGGCAGCCGCGTTGTGCTCACCCACGACGTGGCCCAGCGGGACAACCTCCGCGTCGGCCGCCACGACGGTGTCGTGTCGGTCATCGAGGCGCTCAAGGGTCATCCCCTCTTCGCTCACGTCACGCTCAGCCGGTCGGAGCGCTCGGCCGTCGCCGCGCTCGTCACGGACCTGCTGGACGGGCCTGCCGCCTGACCTGCGGGCGGTTCGCGGCCAGGTCCGCAACCCTGCGACACCCCCGGCGTAGGGTGCCCGGCATGGCCATCCCTGCCGGCGCGCTGCCCGATGCGATCGACGGCAGCGGGTTGCGGGGACCCATCGCCGCGGCCCGTTTCGCGGTGATCGATGTCGAGACGAGCGGGCTGCGCCCGAGTCGGCACCGTCTCTTGCAGATCGGCGTCGTGCGTGCCCTCGGAGATGGCACCGTGCTCGACCGGTGGGACACGCTCCTCCGCGCCCCATGGAGGCCGATGGGCGGCCGGGCCATCCACGGCTTGTCCCGGAGAACGCTGCGGGGCGCACCCCGGCTGCGAGAAGTCGCCGAGGAGCTGTCCCGCCGGCTGGAGGGGTCGATCCTGTGCGCGCACAACGCCGAGTTCGACTGGGTGTTCCTGGCCCGCGGGCTACGGCGGGCGGGCGCGCCGCCTCCCGACGCGCTGCGCCTATGCACGCTGCGGCTCTCGCGCTCGCTGGACGTCGAGCGGACCCGTTCCCATCGCCTCGCCGATCTCTGCCAACGCTACGAGGTGTCCCTGACCCGGGCGCACGACGCCGCCGCTGATGCCGCCGCGACCGCCGACCTCCTCCCTCACCTTCTCCAGGAGGCGGGCATCACCGAGCTCCCCCAACTCCTCCCCCACCTGGCCGGATCCACCACGTCGTGGAACAGCGGCGGTGGCCTTCGCGAGGCCACTCAGCGGTAACGGGCCAACACCCGCTCGGCCGCGGCACGACCCACGTCCCGCCACTCGTCCGGCTCCAGCACCTCGGCTCCCGGACCCAACCGCAGCAGCAGACGCTCCAGCCAACGCCGCGACAGGACCGGCAACTCCACGACCAGGTGGGCGGTGCCGTCGGGCTCGGTGGTGATGACCGGGTAGCGCTCGGTCATCCACGCACCGTCGGTGTCGATGCGCAGCCGTACGACGGCGGCGTCGGCGAACTGGGCCAGCCAGTCCGGGACATCCGTAGGGGCGGGCAGCTCCGAGCTCGTGGGATCGCCGGTCTCTTCCAACTTCTCGATCCGATCGATCCGGAACCAGCGTTCCTCGCCCACGCCGTGATCGAGGGCCTGCAGGTACCAGTGGCCGCGGTCGCCCACGACGGCGACCGGATCGACCACTCGTTCCGACCGCTCACCCCGGTTGGCGACGAAGTAGTCGATCTTCAGTCGACGCCCGCGGTCGGCGGCCGAGCGGGCGGCGTCCAGGAACGGCGGCCGGGGGACATCCACCCACAGCACGGGCGCGCCGCCGAGGACGGTGGCCACCTTTTCGAGCGCCCGGGCCAACGGCCCGACGGGATCGGCACCGGGCAGCTCCAGTGCCGCCCGTCCCGCCGCCACCAACGAGAAGCCCTCCCTGGCGGTCATCCGCAGCGGTCGGGTGAACAGCCGGGGCACTCCGGCGTAGATGACGTCGTCGTCCACGAAGAGGTCGATCATCTCGTCCACGTAGGGCGGCAGGCCGCATAGCGCGGCCAGCTCGACGTCGTGGATGATCTGCTCCCGGCTGACGCCGAAGCGCTCGGCCGCCTCGTCCACCGGCACCTGGCCCCGTTCCATCAGCCACGGCAGGAGGATCAACAGGCGCCGCAGCCGCGGGCCGGCACCCTCTGGCCCCCGGCGGGCCGGTGCGGTCATGCCCCGCCTGCGATCGCCTCGAGCCAGCCGACCATCTCGGCCCGCAGGTCATCGGGCTCGAGGATGGCGGCGTCGTCGACCAGCCCGACGACCCACGAACGCAGCGCCCATCGGTTGGCGTAGGGCACGGTGACCACGATGCTGCCGTCCGTCCGGTGCTCGGTCACTGCGTCCGCTCCGAGCTCACGCACCACTGTCGGGGCCTGCGCCTGGCTGATCCACACCCGGGCGGAGACCACGTCGCCCTCACCCACCATTTTGGCGTCGGACGGGAAGACCCTCGCGGGATCGAAGCCGTCGGGGATCTCGAACCCACCGCCGGGCCCCCGGGACACGGCACCGTCGATGCGGTCCACCCGGTAGGTGCGCACCTCCTCCGCATCGTGATCGAAGCCCATCACGTACCAGAAGCCAGACCGGGCCAGGAGTCCGTACGGATCGAGTTGGCGCATGCGGCCCCGGTACTCGAAACGGACCGCGGCGCGCTCGCTGTTGGCCGCGAACAGCAGCGGCAAGTTGGGTGATGACGGCAGCGCGGCGACGATCGGGCGGTCCGCCGCGCCCGGCCGTCCCACATCCGACGGATCGATCTTCAGCATCGCCTCCCCGCCCCAGTCCTCGCCGAGGTGGATGGTGGCCACAGCTAGCTGCAGGGCCCTCGTCTCGTCGTCGGTGAGCCCGAGGTCGGGCAGGGCATAGCGGGACCGATCGATCCAGTAGCCCGTGGCTCCCGCGCGGTCGCCGCTGAGGATGGTCTGCTCCAGCGGGACACCCTCGTCTCGGAGCTGCCGCTTGTCCCGTTCGAAGGCGGTGCGCCGGGCCGGATCCCGTTCGGCGTACTGCCCGGACAGCTCCAGGCCGATCTCGTCGAGGGTGAGCGGGCGGCGGGTGTCGAGCAGGAGCGCAACCAGGTTGGTGAGCCGCTCGAGCCGGTCCGTCATCGCCCGGGCTCGGCGCGGGCTCGCTCGATCGCCGCCCGCACCACGCGCACCACGTCCTTGGCGGTCGCCCCCGGCGTCAGCACCGCCGCGACCCCCTGCTCGGTGAGCCTCGCGACGTCCTGGTCGGGGATGATGCCCCCGACCACGACCGGGATGTCCACGCCCCGCTCCCGAACCTTCTGCACCACTTTGGGGGCCAGGGTTAGATGGGCGCCGGAGAGCATCGACAGGCCGATGGCGTCCACGTCCTCATCGACGGCGGCGGCGGCGACCGTGTCGGGTGTCTGGAACAAGCCGGTGTAGATCACCTCGTATCCGGCGTCGCGCAGGATGCGGGCGACGACCTTGACGCCCCGGTCGTGACCGTCGAGCCCGACCTTGGCCACCAGCACGCGGTCAGCCACCCCGTCACTTCCCGTAGTCGTAGAAGCCGCGACCGGCCTTGCGACCGAGCAGTCCGGCCTCGACCATCCGCGACAGCAGGGGCGGCGAGGCGTAGAGCGGCTCCTTGAACTCGGCGTACAGGCTCTGGGCCACGGCCATCGTGGTATCGAGGCCGATCAAGTCGGCCAGATGCAGTGGCCCCATCGGATGGTTGCAGCCCTCGACCATGCCGATGTCGATGTCCTCCGCGCTGGCGAAGCCCGACTCCATCATGCGGATGGCCGAGAGGATGTACGGGATGAGCAGGGCGTTCACGATGAACCCGGCCCGGTCCTGCGAGCGCACCACCCGCTTGTGCAGGACGTCGATGGCGAACGCGGAGGAGCGCTCCGTCGTCGTCGGCGAGGTCAGCAGCGAGGTCACCACCTCGACCAGGCGCAGCACGGGCACCGGGTTGAAGAAGTGGATGCCGATCACCTGCTCCGGCCGGCTGGTGGCCATGCCCAGCTTCATGATCGGGATAGAGGAGGTGTTGGACGCGAGGATCACGTCTTCGCGAGCCACGACCTTGTCGAGCGCGGCGAAGACCTCGGTCTTCAGCACCTCGTCCTCGACGACGGCCTCCACCACCAGGTCCCGATCGGCCAGGTCGGCCAGATCGGTGGTCCAATCGACCCGGCGAAGCGAGTCGTCCCGCTCCTGCTCGGTCATCTTCGACGATCGCACGCCGCGGTCGAGGCTGGCCGTCACTCGGCGCTGACCGGCCTCCACCGCCGTCGCGTCGATCTCGCGGACCATCACGTCGAGCCCGGCCCTGGCGCACACCTCGGCGATGCCAGAGCCCATGAGCCCGCACCCGACCACGCCCACCCGCTCGATCACGCTCATGGCGGGCGACGCTAGTTCCCCTCGGCGAGAATGCGGCGTGGCGCGACTCAGCCGGCGAAGCTTCCTCCTCGGCGCGCTCGCCGGCGGCACTCTGGCCGCGTGCCGCGGCGACGGCCCGTCGTCCTCACCGGAGACCACGGGATCCGCCACCTCGGCCCCGGCCACGACGGTGCCGACCACCACGGTGCCGACCACCACGGTGCCGACCACGACGCTCCGTCCGCCGCCGCCTCTGCCCGGCGACCCGTTCACCCTGGGCGTGGCTTCCGGCGACCCCCTTCCCGACTCGGTCATCCTGTGGACCCGCCTCGCCCCCGAGCCGCTGGCGCCCGGAGGGGCCGGTGGCATGCCGGCCGAGCAGCTCGAGGTCGTCTGGGAGGTGTCCGAGACAGACACCTTCGACGAGCTGTCCGCCGGCGGCACCGCGGCGGCGACGCCATTGCACGCGCACTGCGTCCATGTCGACGTGACCGGATTGTCGCCGAGCACCACCTACTGGTACCGCTTCCGAGTCGGTCCCCACACCAGCCCGACCGGACGGACCCGGACCATGCCGGCCACCACGGGCCCGCCAGGCCAGATCGTCCTCGGCCATGCCTCGTGCCAGAACTTCGAGACCGGGATGTACGCCGCCCACCGCGACATCTCCACCGCCGGGCTGGATGCGCTCGTCTGGCTGGGCGACTACATCTACGAGGGCGGAGCCCGCGCCGTCGGTGAGAGCAACGTCATCCGCAGCCACGACGGAGCGGAGGCCGTCGACCTGGCCGGCTACCGCAACCGCTACGCGCTGTACAAGAGCGACCCCGACCTCCAGGCCGCCCACACTTCGGCCCCGTGGTACGTGATCTGGGACGACCACGAGGTCGACAACAACTACGCCGGCGACCAGAGCCAGGACCCGAGCGTGCCAGCGGCGACCTTCCGGGAGCGGCGGACCGCCGCCTACCAGGCCTGGTGGGAGCACCAGCCGGTTCGCCTGCCCGCGCCGGACGGCGCCGACTACCAGATGCGGCGCAGCTTCTCGCTCGGCCCGCTGGCCCAGCTCTTCCTGCTCGACGGCCGCCAGCACCGCAGCGACCAGGCGTGCGGTGACGAGGTGCTCTCCCTCGCGCCGCCATGCCCGGAGACCTTCGCCCCGGAGCGCACCATGCTCGGCGACGAGCAGGAGCGGTGGCTGCTCGACGGCCTGGGTGCCAGTCGTTCCACCTGGAACGTCATCGGCAACCAGACCGTGCTGTCGGACCTCACGCTCAACGGCGCGATCCTGAACTTCGATCAGTGGGACGGCTACCCCGACGCCCGCCAGCGGCTGCTGTACGGCATCGACCAGGCGGGCCTGACCAACGTGGTGACGCTCACCGGCGACATCCACGCCGCCGGCGTCGCCGACCTGACGGTGGCCGACGAGAACGGGGTCCACGCCGTCGGCACCGAACTGGTGACGAGCTCGATCTCCTCGACCTCGAACCTGCCCGTCGGCGCCGAGGCCGTCCTCGCCCAGTTCCCCGCCGTCCTCTATGCCGACGGGCGACGAAGGGGGTGGGTCCGTAGCGTCATCACGCCCAGCGGTTGGGACGCCGAGTACCGCGCCGTCGAGGACGTGACTCGGGCCGATTCAGCGGTAACGGTGACGGCGCGTTTCCGGATCGATCCCAGGACCGCCGGCGCCCAACGCTGATCCTCGTCGTTCTGGTCAGCGCGTTCGGGATCGCAGTCCGAATCCGCTGACCGGAACGATGCGATTTCCGGATTCGCCGGGCTGAGGCACTCGCTCTACAGGTGTGACTCCGGAACGGACCCTTCTCGCCCTCGCCGCCCAGCAGCACGGGTGTGCCACCATCGCCCAAGGCCTGTCCTGCGGGCTGAGCCCCGACCAGCTGTACCAACGCCTGCGGTCCGGCCGCTTCGATCGGCTCGGGCCCCGGGTGTTCCGGGTCGCGGGGTCCGCGCCGACGTGGGAGCAGCAGCTGATGGCGGGCTTGCTCGATCTGGGCGCCAACGCGTTGGTGTCCCATCGGGCCGCGGCGGCGTTGCACGGCTTCGAGGGCTTCTCGCCCGGACCGGTCGAGTTCGCACTGCCCCGTGGCGGGCGCGGGCTGCGCTCGCCCTGGACGGTCCATACGACCCGTCGCCTCGAGCGCATCGATCACGCCGTCGTGGCGCTGTTCCCGTGCACCTCGGCGTCGCGCACCATCGTCGATCTCGCCGCCACGGTCTCGCCACGCGAGCTCGAGCGGGCGATCGACAGCGCGGTGCGGGACGGACTGACCTCGCCGGCCTTCCTGGAACGGCGGCTGACCGCGCTGCGCGGCCGCGGCCGTCGTGGCGTGCGGCTGCTGGACTCGCTCATGGCGGACTCGGGCGGCCACAGCGATCTCGAGCGCCGGTTCCTCGCTCTCGTCCGCCGGGCCGGCCTGCCCCGGCCGACGTGCCAGCGGATCTTCCGCCGAGACGGGGTGACCGTCGCTCGAGTGGACTTCAGCTTCCAGCCGACAATGGTGATCGCTGAGGTGTCCGGCCGGCGCGGCCACAGCTCCGACGCCGAGCGGGCCAAGGACGCGCGGCGGCGCAACGAGCTCCAGCACCTCGGCTTCGCGGTGCTCGAGTTCACCGATGCCCAGGTCCGCCGTGACCCTCGCTACGTCCTCGAGGTCCTCCGTCGCCATCTCGCATGCGTTCCGGTCAGCGACCTCGGGACTAGAGCCCGGATCCGCTGACCAGAACGACTCCAGGGGTCAGCCGCGGCGGTATTGGGCGACGGCCAGGGGTACGAAGACGGCAAGGATGGCGGCGATCCACAGGAGCGCCCGCGCGAGCGGTCCGGCCACCTCGCCGCCCTGCGAGAGCGCCCGGATGGCGTTGGCCGTCTGGGTAACGGGCTGGTGGTTGGCGAAGGTCTGGAGCCACCCGGGCATCGAGGCGGTGGGCACGAACGCTGAGCTGGCGAACACCAGCGGGAAGATGATTACGAAGCCGGCCAGCTGCGCCGTCTCGGCCTCGCCCGTCTTCAACCCGATGTAGGCGAAGACCCACGAGAAGGCGAACCCGAACAGCACCGCCAGCGCGATGGCGGCGATGGCCGGGACGAACCCGTTGTGGAAGCGGAAGCCGATGATCGTGCCGACGGCGACCATCAGGAGCACCACGAACAGGTTGCGTACAGCGTCAGCGGCCGTCCGACCGGACAGGACGGCTGAGCGGGCCATGGGAAGGGAACGGAAGCGGTCCAGGATGCCGGTCCGCATGTCCGTGGCCAGGCCGAGCCCCGTCGAGGTGGCGCCGAAGGCCACCGTCTGCACCATGATCCCGGGCAGCAGGTAGTCGATGTAGCTGCCCCGCCCGGTCGGGTCGATGGCCCCCCCGAAGACGTAGTTGAAGAGGAGCACGAACATGATCGGCTGAATGGTCGAGAAGAACACCAGCTGGGGGGTGCGCAGGATGCGCAGCAAGTTGCGCCGGGCGATGGCCAGCCCGTCACTCACCACCGCCCCGTGGGGGAGGTGGGAGATGACCTCGGGCCGCGCCGGCGGACCGGTGATCGATGTGGTGGTGCTCGTCATGCGGGGCTCCGATCCTTGCTGGTGCGCCCGGCGGGTGCGGGCGGCGACCCGGCCTCGTCATCCTCGGTGGTCTTGCGCCCGGTGAGGGCGAGGAACACGTCATCGAGGGAGGGTCGTCGGAGGGCCAAGTCGGCGATCGGGATCTCGGCCTCGTCGAGGGCCCGGACCGCCTCGACCAGCGCGCCCGCCCCCGCAGCGGTGGGGATGGACAGATGGCGGCTCCCTCGGTCCACCTGCGCGTGCTCGGCGCCGAGGGCACCGAGCGCGATCACCGCCCGATCGACGTCGCCGACCTCCACGACGCCGACCTCGAGCACATCGCCCCCGAGCTGGGACTTGAGCTCGTCCGACGTGCCGCGGGCGATCACCCGGCCATGGTCGATGACCACGATGGACTCGGCCAGCTCGTCGGCCTCCTCCAGGTACTGGGTGGTGAGGAGCACGGTGGTCCCGTCCCGGACGAGCTGTTGGATGAACGCCCAGAGCTCCACGCGAGTGCGGGGGTCGAGCCCGGTGGTGGGCTCGTCGAGAATGAGGATGCGAGGCCGGCCGACCAGGCTGGCCCCGAGGTCCAGCCGCCGGCGCATGCCGCCCGAGTACGTGCGGACCGGCCGGTCGGCCGCATCGGTCAACGACAGCTGCTCGAGCGCCGCCTCGGCACGCCGGCGCGCCTCCGCGGCGCTCAACCGGTACAGCCGTCCGACGAGCTCCAGGTTCTCGCGGCCGGTGAGCACCTCGTCCACCGCGGCGTACTGACCAGCCAACCCGATCATCGATCGCACCGCAGTCGGCTCGCGCACGACGTCCCGCCCGGCCACGCGGGCCCAGCCGGCGTCGGGCTCGAGCAGCGTGGCGAGCACCTTGACCAGCGTGGTCTTGCCGGCGCCGTTGGGTCCGAGCAGCCCCAACACCGTCGCGGCGGGCACGCACAGGTCCACACCGTCGAGCGCCCGGGTCTCGCCGAAGGCCTTGTGCAGCCCCTCGACCTCGATCATCGGCTCGTTCATGACGGCCGTTCTACCAACCGGTCGCCACGATGTGCGCTCCGGGGTGGTCGAGCGCGTGAGCTCGCCCCGCTCAGATCGTGGGCACCTCCACATGACGCCCGAACACGCTGCCGAGGGCGGCCATGACCTCGCCCAAGGTGGCGTAGGTGCTCACGGT
Source organism: Acidimicrobiales bacterium (assembly GCA_035719525.1). GTDB lineage: Bacteria > Actinomycetota > Acidimicrobiia > Acidimicrobiales > Ilumatobacteraceae > DASTFY01. Next base: position 874 of record DASTFY010000330.1, on the reverse strand, counting down.
GTCGATCAGCGCCGGCATGAGGTTGAGCTCGGGATCGGCGGCGTCGGCCGCCAGTCGGGCCAGTGCGGCATCGACCGCGACCTGATCGCGATCGTGGCGGATCTGGTCGAGCCGCTTGAGCTGGCGGGCTTCGTCCTCGTTGGTGATCTGCAGGAGGTCGATGCCGGAGGCCTCGTTGCCCTCGGTGAAGCGGTTGACGCCCACGACGATCCGGCGCCCCTCGTTGAGCTTGCGCTCCAGCTCGTACGCCGAATCGGCGATCCGCCCTTGGAACCAGTTGTCCTCGATGCCCTTGATCACTCCGTCGAGCATCGACCCTCGACCGAGCTCGTCGAGGTGGGCGAAGATCTCCTCGGCCTGGCGCTCGACCTCGTCGGTCAGCGCCTCGACATACCAGCTCCCGCCGAGCGGGTCGGCGACATGGGCCACGTTGGTCTCGTACGCCAGCACCTGCTGCGTGCGCAGTGCGATGCGGGCCGCCTTCTCGGTCGGAAGGGCGAGCGCCTCGTCCATGGAGTTGGTGTGCAGCGACTGCGTGCCGCCCATCACGCCGGCCAACGCCTCGATGGCCGTGCGCACGATGTTCACCTCGGGCTGCTGGGCCGTCAGCGAGACCCCGGCCGTCTGGGTGTGGAACCGCAGCTGCCGGCTGCGGGGGTGGCGGGCCTGGTAGCGGCCCTTCAGCCAGCGGGCCCAGATCCGCCGGGCGGCGCGGTACTTGGCGATCTCCTCGAAGAAGTCCATGTGCGCGTTGAAGAAGAACGACAGCCGCGGCGCGAACGCATCGATATCCAGGCCGGCCTGTAACCCGAGCTCGACGTAGGCGAAGCCGTTCGCCACGGTGAACGCGAGCTCCTCGGCGGCGGTCGCTCCC
>DASTFY010000329.1:0-2486 GCA_035719525.1 Acidimicrobiales bacterium | reverse complement strand
GCCCTTGAGCACCGAGAGGGTGAGGATGCGGGTGTCGTAGTCGGCGAGCTGGCCGGCGTACTCGACCTCGAGGACCTCGGGCACGCGCTCGACCAGGCCGCTGTAGAGCTCGCCCAGGCGCTCGGCCAGGGGCAGGAACGGCCGGACGGTCTCCGAGGCCTCGGCGGCGCTCACGTTCACCGCGAACGGCACGAACTCGTCGCCCAGTGCCAGCGCCACCTGCTCGGCAATCGTGTCGCCGGCCTTGTCCTGCGCTTCGCGCGTGCTGGCACCGAGGTGAGGCGTGACCACCACCTGCGGCAGGCCGAACAGCGGCGACTCGGTGGTCGGCTCGGCCGCGAAGACGTCCAGCGCCGCCCCGGCCACCCGACCGGCACGGATCGCCTCGGCCAGGGCCGCCTCGTCGACGATGCCGCCGCGAGCAACGTTGATGATGCGGATCCCCGGCTTGGCCAGCGCCAGCAGGTCCTTGCCGATCATGCCGGCGGTGTCCGGCGTCTTGGCCACGTGCAGGGTCACGAAGTCGGCCACCTGGACGAGGCGCTCGAGGGGGAGCAGCTCCACGGAGAGCTGGCGGGCGCGCTCGGCCGACACGAACGGGTCATAGGCCACCAGCCGCATGCCGAACGCCAGCGCCCGCTGGGCCACCAGCTTGCCGATGCGGCCGAGCCCGACGATGCCGAGCGTCTTGTCGGCGAGCTCGACGCCCTCCCACTTCGAGCGCTCCCAGCGCCCCTCGCTGAGCGCCCTATGGGCCTGGGGAATGTTGCGGGCCTGCGCCAGGAGCAGGGCCATAGTGTGCTCGGCGGCCGAGAGGACGTTGGATTGCGGTGCGTTGACCACCATGACGCCACGCTGGGTAGCGGCCTCGACGTCGACGTTGTCGAGGCCGATGCCCGCCCGGCCCACGACCACGAGATCGGTGCCGGCTTCGAGCACCTTGCGGGTCACCTGGGTGGCCGACCGGATGATCAGCGCCGCGGCGCCGGGGAGCACCTCAGCCAACTCGTCGGGCTCCAGGCCGAGCCGGACGTCCACGACGTGGCCGGCATCACGCAGCTGCTGGAGCCCGCCGTCGGCGATCTGCTCGGTGACGAGGATCCGCGCCATAGCGGGAACACCCTAGTCAGGGCACTGTCCAGGGCCTCAGTCGGCGGTGGGCACGAGGATCGCCCCACTAGCCCTTTTCGTCCTCGGCCTCCACGCCGTCGCCGATGAGCGCCCAGGCGGCATCCATCTTGGAGAGCGCCCGGTCGGCGACCGGTGGGTTGTCGAGGTCCAGCGCCTCGAGGCAGTGGCGGGCGAAGAACACGACGCCACGCATCCGCTCGTCACCCTGGATCTGCTCCCACCGGTCGTGGGTGAGGTGTACGGCGGCGGCGAGGCTGTCGGCGACCTGATCGACTGCCTCCTGCCGGGTTTGCTCTGCCATGGAGATTGGGTCCTCCTGCGGTCCAGCCCGGTCGTGGGGCGCGGCGCCGATCTTCCCCAGCCGCTGCCTCGACGGCGCGCCACCATCCCAGCCGTACCCTCATAGACCGCGCCGGAGTCCAGAGCCGTTACGGGCTGTCGAGTTAGAGGCCGAGCGGATAGGCCCGCATGTGGGCACAGAACAGCACGGGATTTGCAGCGTGACCCCAGGCCACACCGCTCGGCCTCCGGTAGCGCTGACCACGGTGACTGAAGACTGCGTGCCTATCCGCTCAGGTCCCTAGAGGTTCTCGACGGTGACGGGCTCGATGCCCTCGTCCTCGGGTGGCTCGAAGCCGAAGACCTGGCCGTAGAACGACAGCTCGGCGTCGAGCGCCCGGCGGATGTTGGCCGCTTGGCGGAACCCGTGTTGCTCGCCGTCGAAGGTCAGGTAGGCGACCGGCACGCCCTTGCGGCGCAGGGCGTCGACGATCATCTCGGCCTGGTTGGGCGGCACGACCTCGTCCTCCAGGCCCTGGAGCACGATGAGCGGGCGGTCGATCCCCTCGACGTGGTGGATCGGCGAGCGCTCCACGTACAGGTCGCGCCGCTCCGGGTACGGCCCGATCAGGCCGTCGAGGTAGCGGCTCTCGAACTTGTGGGTCTCGGTCGCCAGCGCCTCGAGGTCGGCGACCCCGAAGTGGCTCGCGCCCGCGGCGAACGTGTCACGGAACGCCAGGGCCGCCAGGGTCGTGTAGCCACCGGCCGAGCCCCCGCGGATCGCCAGCCGGTCGGGGTCGACCCGGCCCTGGTCGGCCAGCCAGCGGGCCGCGGCCACGCAGTCGTCGAGATCGATGATGCCCCAGTTGTCGTCGAGCTGGCGAAGGTACTCGCGGCCGTAACCGCTCGAGCCGCCGTAGTTGACGTCGACGACCGCGAAGCCGCGGCTGGTCCAGTACTGGATGCCGAGCTGGAGCATCGGCCGGGCTGCCCCCGTCGGACCGCCGTGGATGAAGACGAGTAGCGGCGGCCGGTCGCCGCCTGCTTCACGCCCGGCGGCGTCCGGGTTGGTCGGG
>DASTFY010000328.1:0-13599 GCA_035719525.1 Acidimicrobiales bacterium | reverse complement strand
CTCGGCCGAGGCCATCTCGTCCAACATGAATGGTGCCTCCAGGGTGGCTCGGGTCGCGCTGAGCACGCCGGTCATCAAGACCGTCGCGCTGGCCACCGGCACGTCGCGCGCCGCCCGCCGGCTGCGGGGTAGGAGGGTGTCCGGATGATGTATCGAGCGACATGGTTCGCGGCGGGAGCGGCAGCCGGGGCGATCGCCACGACCTACACCCGGCGCAAGATCAAGGCGGTCGCGGTGCAGATCGCTCCGGCCAACGTCGCTCGCGGCGCAGCGGGGAAGGCACGGGCCAAGGGTCACGACCTCGTGGAAGCCGTGAGGGAGGGCCGAGCCGCGATGCGGGCCAAGGAACACGAGCTCCGGGCAGAGCAGGACGAGGCGTCCGTGGCGCTCGTCGCGCCGCCGGCACAGATCATCGTCCTGTCGGACGTGCGCCAACTGGAGGAGCTCACTCGCGCCGCTCAACGCCCGCGCGTCTCTACGGCTCACCCGGCGGGCCGGCGCCGGCTCCGGCGCGCCCGGGGCTGACGGGCGCCCACGCGCCCCGGGCCCGCGAAAGCGGCCCCGGGCCCGGAATGGCCCGCCGGTAGGCTCGGAGGACCATGCCCACGCCGCCGACCAACGCCAACGAGCTGCGCCGGTCGTTCACCGGCTTCTTCGAGGCGCGCGACCACGCCGTGGTCCCCTCGGCCAGCCTGATCCCGCACGACCCCACGGTCCTCTTCACCGTGGCCGGCATGGTCCCGTTCAAGTCGTACTTCACCGGTGACGAGGTGCCCCCGTTCAAACGAGCCACCGATGTCCAGAAGTGCGCGCGGGCGGGCGGCAAGCACAACGACCTCGACGACGTGGGTCGCACCCGCCGCCACACCGTCTTCTTCGAGATGATGGGCAACTTCAGCTTCGGGGACTACTTCAAGGAGAAGGCCATTCCGTGGGCCTGGGAGTACGTCACCGAGGACCTCGGCTTCGAGGGCGAGCGCATCTGGATCACCGTCCACACCTCCGACGACGAGGCCGAGCAGATCTGGCACGAAGCGGTGGGGGTTCCGATCGAGCGGATCCAGCGTCTCGGCGACGCCGACAACTTCTGGCAGATGGGCGACACCGGGCCCTGTGGCCCGTGCTCCGAGCTGCACATCGACCGCGGCGCCGAGTACGGACCGGGTGGAGGACCGCTGGCCGACCCGGCCGGCGAGCGGTTCATGGAGTTCTGGAACCTGGTCTTCATGCAGTACGACCAGGCCCCCGACGGCACGCGCACGCCCCTGCCGCGGCCGTCCATCGACACGGGCGCCGGACTGGAGCGCATCCTCACCCTCGTTCAGGGCGTCGACTCCGTGTGGGACACCGACGTGCTGCGCCCGATCATCGAGACGGCGTCGTCGCTGACGGGACACGCCTATGCCCGGGAGGAGCGCACCGATGTGAGCCTGCGCATCCTCGCCGAGCACGCCCGATCCGGGATGATGCTCGTGAACGACGGCGTGTTCCCCTCCAACGAGGACCGCGGGTACGTGCTGCGGCGCATCCTCCGTCGCGCCGTGCGGCACGCGTACCTGCTCGGAGCGGACAAGCTCGTGATGCCGGGCCTGGTCGAGGAATCGATCGCGGTGATGGGCGAGGCCTACCCCGACGTGGTCAAGAACCGCGACTTCATCACCGGAGTGATCACGCGCGAAGAGGAGCGCTTCCGCCAGACGCTCCGCACCGGCCTGGTCATCCTGGAGGACGAGCTGGCGGCGGGCGCCACGGTGCTGCCCGGGGCGACGGCGTTCAAGCTGCACGACACCTTCGGCTTCCCGCTGGAAGTGACCACCGAGATCACCGCCGAGCGGGGGGTCGAGGTCGACGTCGACGGCTTCAACGTGGAGATGGCCGAGCAGCGGCGCCGCGCCAAACAAGCGCGCAAGGTCGACGGCACCGACGACGACGAGCGGGTCGATCGGTACCGCGAGCTGGTCGAGCAGTTCGGGGTGACCACGTTCTTCGGCGACGGACAGGACGAAGGCGAGGTGCGGATCCTGGCCGTGGTGCCCGTGGGAGACCCCGACCACGGCGAGGTGGAGATCTTCACCGACCGCACGCCGTTCTACGCCGAGTCGGGTGGGCAGGTCGGCGACACCGGGACCATCACCACCGAGACGGGTCGGGCCGACGTGGTGGACACGACGTACGCACTGCCCGGGCTGCGCCGCCACGTGGCTCGCATCATCGACGGCGAGATCACCGCCGGCCAGACCGCGCTCGCCGTCATCGACGCCGCCCGCCGCCAGGCCATCCGCCGTAACCACACCGGCACGCACATCCTCCACTGGGCGCTGCGCGAGGTGCTGGGCCACCACGTGAAGCAGGCCGGCTCTCTGGTAGCTCCGGACCACCTGCGGTTCGACTTCAGCCACTACGCGGCGGTGAAGCCTGAGGAGATCGAACGGATCGAGGCCCTGGCCAACGGCGAGGTGCTCTCCAACGAGCGGGTCCGGGTGTACGAGACCACCAAGGCCGAGGCCGAGGCCATGGGCGCCATCGCCTTCTTCGGCGACAAGTACGGCGAGGTCGTGCGGGTGCTGGAGGCCGGGCGCAACAGCCTGGAGCTGTGCGGCGGGACCCACGTCCACGCCCTCGGGGACATCGGCACCATCAAGGTCGTGAGCGAGGGCTCCATCGGCTCCAACCTGCGCCGCATCGAGGCCATCACCGGCATGGCCAGCGTGGAGCTGCTGCAGCGCGACGAGCGGGCCCTCACCGACGCGGCCGGGTTGCTGGCCACCACGCCGGCCGCGGTCGTGGAAGGCGTCCGCCGGAAGCTCGACGAGGTCAAGGCCCTGCAGGAGGAGAACCGGGCGCTGCGGGCCAAGGCCGCCAGCGGCCGAGCGGCCGAGATCGCGGCGGGGGCGGAGGCCGGGATCGTGGTCGCCCGCGTGGACGACCTGCCAGCCGGGGACCTGCGAGACCTGGCGGTAGCGGTGCGGAGCCAACCGGGCGTCGACGTCGTGGTGCTCGGCGGACGCAGCGACACTGGCGGCGCGTCGCTGGTCGCTGCAGTCACGCCCGGCCGCAACGGCCAGGCGGCCGACCTGCTGCGCGATGCGGCCAAGGCCGTCAAGGGCGGTGGCGGCGGCAAGGGTGACATCGCCGTGGCCGGTGGGAAAGATCCTGCCGGCGTCGACGAAGCCCTCGACATCGCCCGCCGGGCCGCGCTTGCCCGCCCGGGCGACGGCTGAGTCCTCCGCGGACCCGGTCGTGCGCGTCCTCGCCCTGGACCTCGGCTCGAAGCGGATCGGCGTGGCGGTCAGCGACCGCAGCGGCACCATCGCCACCCCGCTGACCGTGCTGGCCCGCAGCGGTGACGTGGCCCGCGACCACGCTCGAATCGCGGCGCTCGTGGCCGAGGAAGAGGCCGGGCGGGTGATCGTCGGCCTGCCGCTCTCGCTCGACGGATCGCTCGGCCCGGCCGCCAGAGCCGCGCAGGCCGAGACCGAGGCGTTGGCCGGCGCGGTTCCGGTGCCGGTCGAAGCCTTCGACGAGCGCCTCACCACGGTCACGGCGGACCGCGCGCTGACCGAGGCCGGGATGCGCGCCGACGCCCGCCGGCTGGTGGTGGACAAGGTGGCCGCGGCCGTCATCCTGCAGGCCTGGCTCGACCGCCGGGCCGGCATGGACCAACGCGAGGTCGCGCCGCCCTCGTCGCCCTCGGCCTGACTACCGTAGGCACACCGTGAGCCGCACCGACGCGACCATCACCGACTGGCGCCGGGACCCTTGGGACGAACCCGAGGAGATCGAACCGGAGGACCTGGCGCCGCTGCCGCCCGAACGCAAGGGCGGCCGGCGCCTCGGCCTGGCCTTTCTCGCCATCGTGGTCGTGATGTTCTTGCTGGCGGGGCTGAGCGGCCGATGGGCGATCCAGCAGGTGTCGCCGCCGGGCGCCCCCGGCGACCCCGTCAACTTCACCGTCAACGAGGGCGACACGCTCGAGGCCGTCGCCACGCGGCTCCAGGACGAAGGCATCATCACCAACGCCCGGGTGTTCCGGTGGTACGTCCAATGGAAGGGAGGGCTGGAGCTGCAGCCGGGCTACTACGCGCTGCGGCCCATGGACGACCTGGGCAACATCTTGCGGGCGCTGCGCACCTCGCCGGAGCAGACCTTCACCAACGTGACGTTCCCCGAGGGCTACGCCGTCGCCCGCATGGGTGCCCGGCTGGAGACGACCGTGCCCCGTCTGACCGCGGCCAACTTCATCGCCGCGGCCACCAGTGGGCAGATCCGCAGCGAGATCGCCCCCGAGGTCACCAACCTGGAGGGCCTGCTTTTCCCCGACTCGTACCAGGTCGGCGGCAGCGAGACCGAGGCCGAGGTGGTGGCTCGGCTGGCGCAGCAGATGACGAGGGTGGCCAACAGCGTCGGCATCCAGAAGGCACCGGCCCTGACGGGACGCACGCCGTACGAGATCCTCATCGTGGCCTCGATGATCGAGAAGGAAGCCGGGGTCGACGAGGACCGGGCGCTGATCGCTCGCGTGATCTACAACCGGTTGTTCGTGAACACGCCGCTGCAGATCGACGCCACCCTGTACTACCAGCAGGACAGCGAGACGCCCTTCAGCACCCTGCAGGCGCTGGACTCGCCCTACAACACCTACCTCCACCTCGGCCTGCCGCCCACGCCCATCACCAACCCGGGGAAGAAGTCGATCGAGGCGGCCCTCAATCCGGCGCCCAACCCGGACCCGGCGAGCTGCCCGGGCGGCGTGCCTTGCATCTGGCTCTACTACGTGCTGGCCGACGCGGAAGGGCGCCACGCCTTCGCCACCACCTACGAGGACCATCTGAGGAACGTCGACGCGGCGCGGGCGGCAGGTTTGCTGGGGTGATCGACGGCCGGACCCGGGTGGCCGGCATCATCGGATCGCCCGTCGAGCACTCCCTCTCGCCGGTCATGCACAACGCGGCCTTCGTGGCGTGCGGGCTGGACTGGGTGTACGTCGCCTTCGAAGTGACCGCGGGCGCGGCCGCGGCTGCGCTTTCCGCCGTTCGGACATTGGGCCTGGCCGGGCTGTCGGTCACCATGCCCCACAAGACCGTGGTGGCGGGACTGGTCGACGAGTGCTCGCCGGCGGTCGAGGCGCTCGCGGCGGCGAACACCGTGGTCGTCCGCTCCGACGGGACGTTGGTCGGCGAGACCACCGACGGCGACGGCTTCCTGGACGCGCTGCGTCTAAACCACGGCATCGAGCCCGCCGGACTGTCCGTCGTGGTGTTCGGCGCCGGCGGCGCCGCCCGATCGGTGGTGCTGGCGTTGGCCGAGGCCGGCTGCCGAGAGGTAGTGGTCGTCAACCGGACCGCGGAGACGGCCCAGGCGGCGGCCGCGCTGGCGGGGGCTCGGGGCCGCGTCGGCGGTCCGGCGGACGTGCGCCGCGCCGATCTCGTGGTGCAGGCGACACCACGGGGCATGGGCGTGCCGGGCGACCTGGCGTTCGATCCCGACCTGCTGCGCGACGGCCAGATCGTCGCCGACCTCGTCTACCACCCGCTACGGACCGCGCTGCTGGAGGCGGCCGCCGAGCGCGGCTGCGCCACGGTGGACGGGCTCGGGATGCTCGTCCACCAGGGCGCTCGCCAGCTCACCCTGTGGACCGGCATGGAAGCACCCCGCGCCGTCATGCGCGCCGCCGCCGAGGCCGCCCTCCAAGCCTGAGCCCGCCCCGCCTGGGCCGCCCCGCCCCGAAGGTCTCACCGCGGCCCGCCCTGCCCTGTTTGTGTCGGCGGCATCCGCGCTCAGCGCGGCATGCCCCGACACAAGCGGGGGCGAGGTCTCACCGGCCCCGCCTGGCCCCGGTCGGCCCGCTCCGGCTGGTTTGTGTCGACGGAACCCGCGCTCAGCGCGGAATGCCCCGACACAAACGGGCGCCGGTCTCACCGACGTCGGGGGACCGCGTCATAAGGCGGCGGGCCGGCCGTCCAGTCGACATGACCCACTCGACCACCGACGCCCGGCAGACCTGGTTCGACTGCGGCCTGACCGTCGCCGGTGTCGTCCTCGTGGCCATCGCGCACCTGGTGTGGGGACAGCGCGGGCTGGTCGTGGACCTGGTGGCCGCCGCGTTCATCGTCCCCCTCGTGCTCGTCGACCTCCGCGAGCGGCGGCTTCCGGACGGGTTGACCCTCGGGGGCGCCGCCAGCCTGTTGCTGTTGCTGGCCATCGAGGGTGCGGCAACCGGCGATCTGGGGCCCTGGGCCGGCGCGGTCCTCGGCGCGCTCGCCATGAGCGGCGTGCTGCTCGTGCTCCACCTGGCCAGCCCGGCGGGCATGGGCTTCGGCGACGTCAAGCTCGGGCTCCTCCTGGGCGTCATCCTCGGCTCGCGCTCCGTCGGCCTGGTGCCGGGCGCGCTGCTCGTGGCCGGCGCGCTCGGAACGATCGGCGGCCTGGTGCTGATGTGCAAGCACCGCCGACGCGACGTCACGCTGCCCTTCGGCCCCTACCTGGTCCTCGGCACCGTCGCCGCTCTAGCCTCGCTGGCCTGACCGGCGACCGACGAACGCCCCCGGCCCCAGTCGAGGCGGCCGGTACCATCCCAGGGTGCTCCGCTTCCTGACCGCCGGCGAATCCCACGGCCAGGCCCTGGTTGTCATCGTCGAGGGTCTGCCGGCCGGGTTGGCGGTCACCGTCGAGGAGGTCCAAGGCGAGCTGGCTCGCCGGCGGCTCGGCTACGGACGCGGGCCCCGGATGCAGTTCGAGGCCGACGATGTCACGCTGCTGGGTGGGATCCGCCACGGCCGGACGCTCGGCTCGCCGGTGGCCATCGAGATCAAGAACAGCGAATGGTTCCGCTCGGACCGCTGGCACGAGGAGATGTCGCCCGCTCCGGGCCGGACCGAGCACCCACTGACGCAGCCCCGTCCCGGCCATGCCGACCTGGCCGGCATGCAGAAGTACGGCTTCCGCGACGCTCGCGACGTGCTGGAGCGGGCGAGCGCCCGCGAGACGGCCGCCCGGGTCGCCGCGGGCTGCCTGGCCAAAGCCATGCTGGCGCCCCTCGGCGTGTCGGTTCTGAGCCATGTCGTGCAGATGGGCCCGGCCCGCTCGAAGAGCGCCACCCGTCCCGGGCCGGGCGACCTGGAGGCGGTCGACGCCTCGCCCGTGCGCTGCTTCGACGCCGCCGCGCAGGAGGCCATGATCGCCGAGATCGAGGGCGCCGCTCGCGAGGGTGACTCACTCGGGGGCGTGGTCGAGATCCTCGCCTACGGCGTCCCGGTGGGTCTGGGCAGCCATGTCCACTGGGACCGGAAGCTCGACGGTCTGCTGGCCCAGGCGATCATGAGCATCCACGCCGTCAAGGGCGTCGAGGTCGGCGACGGCTTCGAGGTCGCGGGCCGCCGCGGGTCGCAGGCCCATGACCCGATCGTGTGGGATGCGGCGTCCGAGTCTGGCTACCGCCGGGAATCGACCCTGGCCGGCGGGACGGAGGGCGGCATGAGCACGGGGGAGTTGCTCGTTGTTCGGGCGGCGATGAAGCCGCTGTCCACCCTCAACCGGCCCACCCTGAGGACCGTCGACGTCGAGACCAAGGAGGAGACCGTCAGCTTCAAGGAGCGCACTGATGTCACGGCGGTGCCGGCGCTGGGCGTGGTGGCCGAGACGATGGTGGCCCTCGTCCTGGCCTCCGAGGCGCAGCGCAAGTTCGGCGGCGACTCGGTGGCCGAGTTGGTGCGCAACGCCGAGGGTTACCGGGCATCGCTGCGGTGAACCCCGCCCCTCCCGTCCACCTCGTGCTGGTGGGCATGATGGGCTCGGGCAAGACCACGGTCGGGCGGCGGGTCGCGGCCACGCTGCACCGGGTCTTCTTCGACAGCGACGAGATGATCGAGGCCCGTGAGGGCCAGACGGTGCGCGAGATCTGGCTGGAGCGCGGCGAGCCCGCCTATCGAGCGCTGGAGACGCAGGTGCTTCAGGAGGCGATGTCCGGCCAGGAGCCGGCGGTGATCGCCGCGGCCGGCGGCGTGGTGCTCCGTGAGACGAACCGCCGCCTTCTGGTGGCCCAGAACGTCTTCACCGTCCGCCTTTTCGTCGACCCGGCCGTTCTGCTCTCGCGAGTCGGTCGTCACGTCCACCGCCCGCTGCTCGACGACGACCCTGCGGCCACGTTGCAGCGCTTGGCCACGGAGCGAGAGGCGCTGTACGAGGAGGTGGCGGACGCCACCGTAGAGGTGGGCGACCGAGACGCCGAGGCCGTCACGGCGGAGGTGCTCGAACTGGTGGCGGCCCGGGAGGGCGCGTGATCCGCGTACCGGTTCCCCTCGAGGCGCAGCCCTACGAGGTGTGGGTCGGGGCGGGAGCGGCCGCGCTCCTGGACGAAGTCCTACCTGGGACGGCCAAGCGGGTGGCCGTGGTCACCCAGCCCGGCGTCCCGGACCTCGCTCGACTGACCGGCCGGCCGATGATTCGCCACGAGATCGGCGACGGTGAGCAGCACAAGACGCTGGCCACGGTGGAGGACCTGTGCCGCACGTTCGCTCGCGCCGGCCTCACCCGCACCGATTGCGTGGTCGCAGTGGGCGGCGGCCTGGTGACCGACGTGGCCGGGTTCGCCGCCGCCAGCTACCACCGCGGCCTGCCGGTGGTCCACCTTCCGACGACCCTGCTCGGCATGATCGACGCCGCCATCGGAGGGAAGACCGGCGTGAACCTGCCCGAGGGCAAGAACCTCGTCGGGGCCTTCTGGCAGCCCGCCGCCGTCCTCTGTGACCTCGACGCGCTCGACACCCTGCCGGAGCGGGAGCTGCGGAGCGGGCGGGGCGAGATGGCGAAGTACCACTTCCTGACCGGAGACGACCTGGAGCGTCTGCCGTTGGAGGAGCGGGTGGCCCGCTGCGTCGCCATCAAGTCCGCAGTGGTGGTGCAGGACGAGCGTGAGGCTCCGAGCGGGACAGGGGCGAAGGGGCGCGCCGTGCTGAACTACGGCCACACCCTGGCCCACGCGCTCGAGATCGCCGGGAGCCACGACCTGCGCCACGGCGAAGCCGTCGCTGTCGGCCTGGTGTACGCCGCGGAGCTGGCCGGCGAGCTGGGCCGGATCGACCGCTCGCGCATCCAGCAGCACCGCCGCGTAGTGGAGGGCTACGAGCTCGCCGCCACGCTGCCGGCCGGTTCCGATCCGATCCGGCTGGTGGAGCTGATGCGCCGCGACAAGAAGGCCCTCTACGGTCTGACGTTCGTGCTCGACGGCCCGAACGGCGTCGAAGTCGTGGCCGGCGTGCCGACCGGCGCGGTAGAGGCGGCGCTGGAGCGCATGGGAGCATGCTCGCCATGAGCCGGCCGTTGCTGCTCCTCCTGCACGGACCCAACCTCAACTTGTTGGGGCAGCGGGAGCCGGAGATCTACGGCTCGGCGACGCTCGACGAGTACGTGGCCCGTGCTCGCCAGGCGGCCGACGCTTACGACTGCGATCTCGACACGTTCCAGACCAACCACGAAGGCGAGCTGGTCGAAGCCATCCATGCCGCCCGCGGACGCTGCGCCGGGATCCTGATCAACCCCGGGGCGTTCACCCACTACGCCTGGTCGTTGCACGACGCGCTGGCCGCGTTCGACGGGCCGATCGTGGAGGTGCATATCTCCAACCCGAACGCCCGGGAGCCGTGGCGCCACACCAGCGTGGTGGCACCGGTGGCCCGAGGCTCGATCATGGGGTTGGGGATCAGGGGCTACGAGCTCGGGATCACGGCGCTCGCCGGCCTGATCGGCGACCGGGCGTGACCCTGCCGCCGCTGGAGGTGCCGGGCCGGGCCGACCGGATCCGAGCCAGACTGGCCGAAGCGGGCGTCGACGCGTTGCTCGTCACCGACCTCACCAACGTCCGTTGGCTGACCGGGTTCACCGGATCGGCCGGCCGTGCGCTGCTGCTTCCCGATGACCTGGTGCTGGTGACCGACGGCCGCTACGAGGAGCGGGCCACGGAGGAGATCGGCGCCGCCGGTGCCCTGGCACGCGTCGCCGTCGGGCGCTCGATGGCGGCGCAGATGGAGCTGTTGGCCGACGCCCTCGCCGGAATCGGTCGCATGGGTTTGGAGGCCGAGCACGTCACGTGGGCCGCGCTCGACCGCTACCGGGCTGGGCTGCCGGCCGAGCTGGTGGCGACCTCCGCGGTGGTGGAGTCCGAGCGGCGCACGAAGGACGCCGGCGAGGTGGCCCGCATCGAGCACGCCGCCGCGTTGGCCAGCAAGGCCCTGGCCGACGTCTGGGGCCTCATCGACGAGGAGCCGACGGAGGCCGACTTCGCGCTGGCGCTCGAGGACCGCATGCGGGCCCTCGGCGCCGACGGGCCGAGCTTCGCGTCCATCGTGGCCGGCGGTCCCAACGCAGCCAAGCCCCATCACGACCCGTCCGGCCGGCGCATCCGCGAGGGCGACGGCCTCATCGTCGACTTCGGCGCGCTCTACGACGGCTATCACTCCGACATGACGCGCACCGCGCTGCTCGGCGTCGTCGACCCCTGGCTGGCCGACGCCTTCGCCGCCGTCGAGCGGGCCCAGGCCGCAGGCGTGTTCGCCGCGCAGCCCGGCCTCAGCGGAGCAGGACTGGACGCCGTGTGCCGCGCCGACCTGGAGGCCCGGGGGTACGGCGAGCACTTCACCCACGGCACCGGTCACGGCGTCGGCCTGTTGATCCACGAGGTGCCGTGGGCGACCGCGGCCTCGGTCGACACACTGGCCGTCGGGGACGTGGTGACCGTGGAACCCGGCGTCTATCGTGCCGGGCTCGGTGGCGTCCGGATCGAGGACACCGTGGTGATCACGCCCGACGGCTGCCGCCCCCTCACGCACACACCGAAGGACCTCTCATGCCTGCGATCTCGACCAACGATCTGAAGAACGGCATCACCCTGCAGCTCGACAACGGGCTGTTCACCGTCGTCGACTTCCAGCATGTGAAGCCGGGCAAGGGCGGCGCCTTCGTACGAACCAGGCTGAAGAACGTCCGCACGGGGGCCGTGCTGGAGCGCACCTTCAACGCTGGCGTCCGCGTCGAGCAGGCCATCGTCGACAAGCGCGACATGCAGTTCCTCTACCGCGACGGCGACGACTACGTGTTCATGGACAGCGTGTCCTACGACCAGGTCCATGTTCCCCCGGCCGCGCTCGGTGACGCCTCCGATTACCTGGTCGAGCAGATGACGGCCAACCTGGCCACCTTCGACGGCGAGATCGTGCAGGTCGAGATCGCACCGTCGGTCGAGCTGACCATCGCCGAGACCGAGCCCGGCCTGCAGGGCGACCGCGTGTCGGGTGCCCGCAAGCCGGCCACGCTGGAGACCGGCCTCGTCATCCAGGTGCCGCTCTTCGTCAACCCCGGCGACCGGGTCAAGGTCGACACCCGTAGCGCTGAGTACATCACGCGAGTGTGATGGTGTTTCGCACTCACAAGCGGAGCTTGCTCGGCGAGTTGTCGGAGCCGGCCTGCGGCCGGCACCCAGTCTGTTGTCGATCGACCGGCGGAGCCGGATCGATCGCCGGTGGGAGCTCCGGCGGGAGCCTCTGCCCCCACACCCCCGCCACCGGCTCGCAGGGCTGACGCCGGTGCCTCACGACGACGAGCGGGAGGATCCGCGGTCTGATGCTCGGGAGCGGGCACTGGCGCTGCTGTACGAGGCCGAGTCGAAGGGTGAGGCTCCGCGCGCCGTGCTGGCCGCGCTGCCGGTGGCGCCGGCGCCCATGGTCGTGACGCTGGTCGAGGGCGTCGAGGACCACCGAGCCGAGCTGGACGAGTTGATCGTCGCCCATGCCAGGAGCTGGAGCCTCGAGCGCATGCCCGCCATCGACCGCAACCTCCTTCGTCTGGCCCTCTACGAGCTGAAGGACCGCCCCGAGGTGCCGGTGGCCGTGGTGATCGACGAGGCGGTCGAGTTGGCCAAGCGCTTCTCCACCGACGATTCGGGTCGCTTCGTAAACGGCATGCTCTCGGCCATCGCCCCGAAGCTGCGTTCCTAGGGCTCGTCGGCCCTGCGGTTCTCCTCGCGCCTGTGCTCTTAGGGCTCGTCGGCCCTGCGGTTCTCCTCGCGCCTGCGTCCCTAGGACCCGAGGATCCACCCCTGGGCCGGCGGCGGCCGCTAGCGTGCCGCTCACCGTCACGTGGGTCCCGTGAGGCCCGTACGGAGGAGGAAGCGATGAGCGCCGCGTCCGCGGATCGGACCACTAGGTCCACGCCCCCCGAGGGGGGCGTTTTTCATGCCCAGAGCGAGGTGCTCAACGCCGACGACATTCGCCGCGCCGTCACCCGCATCGCCCACGAGATCGTGGAACGCAACCGGGGTCTGGACGGCGTCGTGATCGTCGGCCTGGCTCGCGGAGGCACGTGGCTGGCCGAGCGGCTTGTGGAGGTGATCGCCACCATCGACGGCGCGGGCACCCCCGAGGCGGGCGTGCTCGACGTCAGCCTGCACCGCGACGACATCGGCTTGCGTCCGGTGGTGCCCGGGTCCGTCACGGCGATCCCCGGCTCGCTCGAGGACCGCCTGGTCGTGCTGGTCGACGACGTGCTGTACACCGGCCGCACGGTCCGCGCCGCCCTGGACGCCCTCAACGACTACGGCCGGCCCCGAGCCGTCCAACTCGCGGTCCTCGTCGATCGGGGGCACCGTGAGCTGCCGATCCGGCCCGACTTCGTGGGCAAGAACCTGCCCACCCGCCACGACGAGGAGGTCAGGGTGAGCCCCGACGGAGTCGTGATCGGCGTCTACGTGAGCGGAGGGAGTGCCCGATGACCGCCACGGCGCGCCAACACCTGCGCTCGATCGAGGAGCTGTCGGAGGATGACCTGATGGGCTTCCTCGACCTCACCGATCACATGGTCGAGGTCTGCCGCCGACCGGTGCCGAAGGTGCCGGCGCTGCGGGGCCACACGGTCCTGTCGTTGTTCCTCGAAGACTCCACCCGCACCCGGCTGTCGTTCGAGACCGCGGCCAAGCGGCTCTCCGCCGACACCATGACGTTCTCGGCCTCCTCCTCCAGCGTGAACAAGGGCGAGAGCCTTCGGGACACGGTCGAGACGCTCGACGCGATGGGCATCGACGCCGTCGTCGTGCGGCACCGTTCGTCCGGCGTGCCTTGGCAGGTCGCCCGCTGGACGTCGGCCGCGGTGATCAATGCCGGTGACGGGTGGCACCAGCACCCGACCCAGGCGCTCCTCGACGCGTACACCATCCAGACCGAGCACCCTGCGGCGCGGGCCGCGCTGGCCGAAGGGCGCCGGCCCCTGGAGGGTCTCCACGTCGGCATCCTCGGTGACATCAAGCATTCTCGGGTGGCCCGGTCGAACGTGCAGGCCTTCACCGCCCTGGGCGCCCGAGTCACGTTGGTGGCGCCCACCACGCTGCTACCCCCGAGCGTGGCCGGGTGGGGGGTCCCGTCGGCCGTGGAGGTCACGAGCGATCTCGACGACGTGGTGCCCAAGCTCGACGTGGCCTACGTGCTGCGCATGCAGCTCGAACGCCAGGAGCAGGCCTTGGTGCCCACGCTGCGGGAGTACACGACCCGGTTCGGGCTGACCCCGGAGCGGGCGGCCCGGATGCCGGGCGAGGCGTTGATCATGCACCCGGGCCCG
>DASTFY010000327.1:0-5732 GCA_035719525.1 Acidimicrobiales bacterium | reverse complement strand
GTAGGCGACTTCGTGCAGACCGGAGAGGTGCTGGTACTCGTCTACGGAGGTGAGCCCGGCCCGCGAGCCGCAGCGGACCTCGAGGGAATGATCGCGCTCGACGAGGAGCGCACCTTCGACCAGGACCCTGCGTTCGCATTGCGGATGATGGTCGACATGGCCAATCGGGCGCTTTCGCCCGCGGTGAACGATCCCACGACGGCCGTGCAGGTCCTCGACCACATCGGAGAGGTCCTCGGCGACATCGGGCGGACCGATCTCGACGCGCGCACGCGGCTCAGCGGCGCCGACCCGCCGGCCACGGTCGTGATGGTGACTCGGCGTTGGGAGGACTTCGTCACACTCGGGCTCACGGAGATCCGCGAGTTCGGTTCAACCTCGGTGCAGATCATGCGACGGCTCCGAGCGCTGCTCGAGGAGCTGCTCGAGACGGTACGGCCCGAGCACCGACCACCGGTTGAAGACGAGCTCCGCCGTCTTGACGCCACCGTCGCCGACGGCTGGCGGGACTCGGTCGACCTCGATCGCGCCAGCGAAGCCGACCGCCAGGGGATCGGTGGCAGGGTGCACAGGTCGGCGAGCGACCACTAGCACCTCCGTTGCCGCGAGAGGTGCGGCGCCGGCGGACTTGAATTACCGTCGGACGAGCCGAACCGCGGGCACGCGGCCAACCAGGGGAGGACGGTGTTCCGCAACCCCGATCACGTCACCATCGCGGTGGCCGATGCTGCGAACGCGATCAAGTTCTTCGAGCTGCTCGGGTTTCGGAAGCAACACGTGGTGGTCATCGATGGGGGTGCCCCGGCGAGATACATGGGCATGCCGGACATGAAGGCGCAGCACATCACGCTCGCACTGGAGGGGTCCGCGCCTGTCTTCCAGATCCAGTTGCTGGAGTTCGATCCGGCGTCGGCCGAAGATCCCGGTGAGCACCCGACGAATCTCCGGCGACGTGGATTTAACCACCTTGCGTTCCGGGTCGACGACATCACATCAGCCACCGCTCATCTGGAGGCCAACGGGGTGACGATGCTGAACGAGGAGATGGACTACATCAGCCGGCGGCTCCGGTTCTTCGAAGGTCCCGAGGGGATCACCCTCGAGTTGGTGGAGTGGGTCGACTCCGGCGACGAAAGCCGAACGCCTTGAAGGTGTTCGGCTCATGTCGCGATATGCGCGATGTCAGCCGAACACTTGCCGGCCGACGCTCCTCCTGACGAGCGTGGTCTCGCGCGGGGCCCCACCCCGACGCCCCAATGATTGCGGCTGTCCCGCGCTGGTCAGGCCGCCTCGAGGACGACGCTGGTTCCCACGGCGTTGGGCACGAACGCCTCCGGGAGCTCCGTGCCCAGACGATGGTGCGCTCGCCAGCCGGTGCAGTGGGCCGGGACCACGACCTCAGGGCCCAGATCGCGCAGCGCCGAGATCGTCGGCTCGATGACCGGCTCGAAGGCCGGCCCCGTGAGATGGAACCCGCCCAGCAGACCGGTCAACCGTTCGACGCCGGTGAGGCGCATGGCGTACCGGCAGATGTTCGCCGCTCCCGCGTGGCCGCACCCGGTCAGGACAACGAGGCCGCGGCCGCGGACGTGCACGATCAACGCCTGGTCATCGAGGATGAGCGGGTCCGGCTCCCACCCCGACTCGCCCATGGCTTCGTGGAAAGGCATGCCCGTCTCGAAGTCCGTGGTCCGGTCGACCTCTCCAGTGATCAGCACGCTGCCGCCGAGCAGCAGCGAGGTTGGCGCCGCTCGATCACCTCGAACCCCTCCGCCTCGAGGGAGGAGCGCCGAAGGACGGGGAGCTGCCACTCGGTTAGGCCGGGGAACACCGCCCGGCGGGGCGTCCACACTCGCGGGTGCAGCGTGATCGGCAGCCCCTCGCGTCGCCGCAGGCGGGCCAGGCCGGCGAAGCCCCCGGCATGGTCGAAGTGCCCATGGCTGAGGATGACGGCCTCGATGTCGCCGGCGTCCATCCCGAGCCGCTCCATGTTGTCGGCCAAGCCGTTCGGCGAGACTCCGGTGTCGAACAACAGGGTGTGCGAGTCGTCGCCTCGTCGCACGGTGACCAGCGCCGAGAAGCCTGTTCGGCCACCAGACCGGGGACGGTTTCGCCCTGCTCGAACAGTGGGGAGCGGGCGCGTGCGGCGAGCGGCATCGGCGTGCGAAAGGCCGGCCCCATGTTGACCATCAGCCTGTCGTAGCTGTTGTCCACCAGCGTGGTGATGACCACCTCGTCGACCGGCTGCAGCGCGATCGGGTCCACCGCCGCCCCTTCGATCGGCCGGGGCATGGCCGCTTGCGCCTCCTCACGTTCGTGGTGGTCGTGCTGGTCGTCATGGCTGTGGACATCCGTGCCGCACATGTCCGCATCGTCGCACGCTGCGGCGAACGGTCATGCCGCCTGTCGCATGGCCACCGCCGGCTCGCTCCATCGTCCCGCGGCCGGCCGGCGCGTTACGTCGTTCAGGCGATCCAGTAGCGCCGCGTGGGCGGGCCGTCGCCCGTGTCGACCACGGAGTCGAGCACGCCGCCACATCGCTCGATGACGGCGGCCGAGCCCAGGTTGTCGTCGCCGCAGGTCACCAGAACCCGATCCACGCCTGCGGCGCGGGCGATCACGAGACTCTGGCGGAGGATCTCGGTGGCGTACCCCCGGCGTCGTTGGCTGGGCAGGACCCCGTAGCCGATGTGGCCGCCTTCCCGGGCCAGGTACTCGGTGAGGGCGTGGCGGATCGAGGTCCGGCCGACCAGCATTCCGCCGACCTCGGCGACCAGGAACGTCGAGGGGACGTAGCCGGCGGGAAGATCGACGCCTCGCCGGTGGGCATCGAGGCGCGCCAGGTAGTCCGGCCACGCCAACCCGTCCTGATACCCGAGGCCGAAATGGAAGCCCTCATCAGCCAGCGCCCGGTGGGCAGCCAAGAATGCCTCCTCGTCGCCAAGGCGCACCGGCCGCAGCCGCAACGCAGGCATCGGCCGCCGATCCTGCGCGTCCACGGGTGCATCCTGCCCGATGCGCGGCGCGCCTCAGTCGGTCGCCGCTTGGCTGATAGCCCAGGCGGCGTTGACGAGGCCGATGTGGCTGAAGGCCTGGGGGAAGTTGCCGAGGAGCTGCCCGGTGGCCGGGTCGACCTCCTCGGCCAGCAGGCCGACGTCGTTGACGAAGGTGACGGCCCGCTCGAACACCTCGGTGGCCTGGTCGACCTGGCCGGCCAGCGCACGAGCCTGGGCCAGCCAGAAGGTGCAGAGCAGAAAGGTGCCCTCCTCCCCGGCGAGGCCGTCGGGCGCCAGGTAGCGGTAGACCAGCCCTCGCTCGTCCGTGAGGCGCTCCTCGATGGCGTCGAGCGTGGCCAGCATCCGAGGGTCCCGGGGTTCGATGAACCCGACGATGGGCATCATCAGCACCGACGCGTCGAGGTCGTCGCGACCGAACGCCTGGGTGAACGCCTGCGCATCGTCGCTCCAGCCCTGGGCCAGGATGGCGTCGGCGATCTCGTCGGCCGTGCGCTTCCACGCGGTCACCCGGTCCGTGGCGTCGAGTACGTCGGCCAGCCCGATGGCCTTGTCGAGCGCCGCCCAGCACATGAGCTTCGAGTACAGGAAGTGCTGCGGGCCGCCCCGCACCTCCCAAATCCCCTGGTCGGGCTCGGTCCAGCGCTCGGCGGCGGCGTCGGCCAGCCTGGCCAGGAACGCCTTGGTGTCGGCGTCGCACCGCTCGACCACGTCGGGCAGCCGAGCGGCCGCGCTCAACAACTCGCCGTACACGTCGAGCTGGCGCTGGTCCCACGCACCGTTGCCGATGCGGACAGGGACGCTGTTCCTCCACCCGGCCATATTGGGCAGCTCCCGCTCGGTCAGGTCGTGCTCCCCGCCGACGCCGAACATGATCTGGAGTTCGCCGCCCCGCCGTACCTGTGCCGCCGCCGCGGCGGAGATGAAGGTGAAGAACGCGTCGGCCTCGTCCGGGCACGCGGCCACCCAAAGGGCGTCGAGAGTGAAGCTGGCATCCCGCACCCAGGAGTAGCGGTAGTCCCAGTTGCGGGCCCCGCCGACCGACTCCGGCAGCGACGTGGTCGCCGCGGCCACGATGGCGCCGGTGGGTGCGAACGTCAGCGCCTGGAGGACCCTGCCGCTGTGGTGGACCAGATCGCGCCACGGACCTTCGTAGCGCTGGTGCAGCCGCGCCCAGGACCGCCAGGTGCGGATGGTGCCGTCGAGGCGGCGTCCCAGCTCGTCCTGGTCGTGGACCCGCGGCGCGCCCTCGTCGGTGCGGCGATGGTGCAACCCGAACCACACCGACTGCCCGTCCTCCAGCGTGAAGACCGCTGCGACGCGCCCGTCCTCGACCGTCACCGGCACCGGCGTGGACAGCACCAGCACGTCGGGACCGCCCCGCAGGCGCACGCCGCCGTCGACCTCCACGACCACGGGCGTCACCAACCCGTACTCGGGCCTGGCGGCCAATTCCATGGCGACCTCCACCGGGCCGTCCTCCGCGGTCAGCTGGCGGACGAGCAGCCGAGGCGAGCGGTGCCCGAGCTCGTGACCCCGCTCGCCCGGTCCGGTCGAGAGGGCGTCCGTCAACACCAGGGTCCCGGTCGTGGTGACGAACCTCGTTTCCAGGACCATGGTGCGCTCGACGTAGCGCCGCGCCACAGCGGCCTCGGCGACGGGCGAGATCGACCAGTGACCGGCCGCCGGGTCGAGTAGCCGGCCGAAGACCGACGGAGCGTCGACCCGCGGCCAGCACAGCCACTCGACCGAGCCGGCCCGGTCGATGATGGCCGTCGAGCGGCAGTCGGAGATGAGGGCGTGGTCTTCGATCGGCGTCGTGCTCACGGCTGCTCCTCGCACGTCCGACGGTGGTGGACGTCGGCCTCGTCCTCGCGGGAGGCGTCGGCCACCAGCATCGGGTGGACGTCGGCGTCGCAGCGCTTCGGCCGGTCCTCCATGCGCGCACCTTAGGAGCGCGTCGTCGACGTTCGATACGAAGGTGCGCTCGTCCCACCTGCCGGGGTCGGCGGCGAAGGCCGCCTCCAAGCGCCTGCGGCGGCTCGGGTTCCGGATCGTCATCCCGGCCCAGACGTTCTACGTCGGCGGCACGAAGGGTCCGCTCCTCGACGGCGAGGCGGAGCAGGCCCTGAGCTGGGGCGGGCGTACCCCTGTCGTGAAGGCGGCGTCGGCCTGATCAGTCCGGCGGCATGTACGGCAGGAGTGTGCCCTCGGGGCTCGTCCGCCGCCGGCTGATGGCTCGGCCCGTGATACCGGACGCGGTGACGCGCAGCCACAGGTCCCGCTCCGGGGGCGCCCAGGGATGCAGCGCCAATCCGTGGAGGCGGGCCAGCTCGTAGGGGTCGGAGACCCGCATGACGGTTCCCTCGACAACGACGCTCCAGCCTGTCTCCAGCGCGCGGTCGGTGTGGTCGACCTCGAAGGTGACGGCCTGACCGTCTCGGAGCGCGGCCAGCAAGGTGCCGGGCGCGGTTCGTAGGACGACCGCGGCGCCGTCGACCGCGTGGTTCACCGGCAGCACGTGCGGGCGGCCGTCCCAGACGAATCCGATCCGCCCGACGGGGTGGCGCGAGAGGAGCTGCCAGCACAACTCCCCGTCCAGTTCGTCCATCCAGACGGGCTCACGGTCATCGGCTGGGGTCACGCCTCCATCGTCGGCGCGGCGGTGAGCCGCGCCCAGGGCAGAAGGTCCTCCGTCGCGTGACGGACTCGGCCGAG
>DASTFY010000326.1:0-4726 GCA_035719525.1 Acidimicrobiales bacterium | reverse complement strand
CTGGGCGCGCCACCGACGAGCGTCTGGTTCGGCCCGAACATGACGACGATGACGCTGGCCTTCACCCGCGCCGTGGCCCGAGAGTGGCAGCCGGGCGACCGCATCGTGTGCACCCAACTCGACCACGACGCCGACGTCACGTCATGGCGGCTGGCCGCCGAGGACCGTGGGGCCGAGGTCGTCCTCGCTCCCATCGACCCCCGCACCGGACGGCTCCCCACCGAGGCCGTGCTCGACCTGCTGGACGAGCGGGTCCGGTGGGTGGCGGTCTGTGGCGCCTCGAACCTGCTCGGCTCGATCCCCAACCTGGCCGCCATCGCCCGCGCCACGCATGCCGCCGGCGCCCGGCTGTTCGTGGACGCCGTCGCCCTCACGGTGCACCGGTCGATCGACGTCGGCGCCATCGGCTGCGACGCGCTCGTGACCTCGGTCTACAAGTGGTACGGCCCCCACGCCGCCGCCATGTACGTCGAACCGGAGCTGTTGGCGAGTATGCGGCCGTACAAGCTGACGGCTTCAGCTGACGAAGGGCCGTCCCGCATGGAGACGGGAATGCCCAGCTACGAGGCGCTGGCGGGAGTGGTCGAGGCCGGTCGGTTCCTGCTCGATCAAGGGATGGACCAGGTGGCGGCGGCCGAGGAGGCGGTGTTCGGACCGCTCCTCGACGGGCTGATCTCGATCCCAGGGGTGACGGTCTGGGGTCCCCACGATCTCGTCGATCGGGCGCCGACGGTCGCCTTCACGGTCGCGGGGCACTCGCCGGGTGAGGTCGCCCGGGCGCTGGCGGCCGACAGGATCGCCGTCTGGAGCGGCCACAACTACGCGCTCGGCCCCGTCGAGGCGCTGGGCCTGATGAGCACCGGTGGCGTAGTTCGGGCCGGCGTCGTCCGCTACGTCACGGACGACGACGTGGCGCGCCTGCTCGCCGCCGTCGAGCGGCTCGCCGGATAGCGAGGGGCGCCACTGCGGGCTCAGGGATCGAACGACGTCCCGGCCACGGCCTTGAAGGCGGCGATCGCGGAGGCGGTCTGGGGGCCGGGGCAGGCCGGTAGAGGCCGGCCGTCGATGTGGGACACCGGCTGGATGTCCCGCGTCGAGCTGGTGATGAACGCCTCCTCCGCCAGCGCGAGGACCTCGATGGGCGCGTCGGCCTGCATCGCCTCGACCACCTCCAGGACCAGCTCCCGCGTGATGCCGGCGAGGCAGCCGGTGGCCAACGACGGCGTGACCAGGTGACTGTTGAGCACGTAGAAGAGGTTGGAGCCCGTGCCCTCGCAGAGACGTCCGCGGGTGTCGGTCAGCAGCGCCTCGTCGGCGCCCGCCTCCTTGGCCGACCGGAGGGCCACGACGTTGTCGGCGTAGCTGGTGGTCTTGAGGCCGGCGGTGGGTGCGCGCTCGTTGCGACGCCACGGCACGATCGCCAGGCGGGCGGACGGGGGCCACGGCGCGGTCGGGGCGTGGGTCACGACGAGCGTCGCCGGCTCGTCCCCCCGCCCCGAGCCCAGCGGTCCGGCCCCGCTGGTCACGGTGATGCGCAACCGGCCGAGCGGGGCGGTGGACGATGCCAGGGTCTCGGCCACGGCCGAGCGGAGGGCAGCCTCGGATGGCAGCGACAGCCCCATGCCGGCGGCGGAGCAGGCGAGGCGGCGCAGGTGTCGGGAGAGGGCGAACGGCGCGCCGTGGACGGTCTTCAGCGTCTCGAACACGCCGTCGCCGACGAGGAAGCCATGGTCGAGCGGCGAGACCGACGGCGACTGGCGGACGGCGCCGTCGATCCAGACGGTCACCGCGCTGTTGACGATCGGGCTCACGAGCGGCTCCCCGCCAGCGCCGCGGAGGTCACCCGCAGGAGGCGGGCGGCCTTGAGCTCGGTCTCGGCCCACTCGCCTTCGGCGGTGGAATCCCAGGTGATGCCGCCGCCGGTGCCGAGGTGGACCTCACCGTCTTCGAACCAGAACGTGCGGATGGCGACGTTGAGCTCGCCCCGCCGGCGATCGGCGTCGACCCATCCGACCGCCCCGCAGTAGACGCCCCGCGGCACTGGCTCGAGCCGCCGGAGGTGCTCCACGGCGGCGATCTTCGGCGCGCCCGTGACGGAGCCGGGCGGGAAGGTGGCCTCGAGCAGCTCTGCCCAACCGAGGTCCGGGCGGAGGCGGCCCTCGACGGTGCTGACCAGGTGGACGAGGCCGGGATGCTCCTCCAGGGCGAGGAGGCTGGGCACATGCACGGTGCCGAAGCGACTCACCCGGCCCAGGTCGTTGCGCACCAGGTCGACGATCATCACATTCTCGGCCCGGTCCTTGGGGAGCAATCGATCGGCCGTCGCCGCCGTGCCCTTGATCGGGCTGGACCAGACGCGGTCGCCGTCACGGCCGAGGAACAGCTCGGGCGAGGCGGAGGCCACGTGCACGCCGTGGTCGGGGAGGTGGACGGCGGCCGCATAGGGCGCCGGGTTGCCGGCGGCCAGCTCGGCGGCGAGCGCGCCCACGGCGGCGCCTCGTGGGAGCGCGGCAGACAGTCGGCGGGTGAGGTTGACCTGATAGACGTCGCCCCGTCCGATGGCGGCGCGGATGGACTCCACTCCACGTCCGAAGCTCCTGCGGTCGAGGCTGGTCCGCCAGGCGTCCTGGGGGATTCCCGGCCACGGTGGCCCGGGCCACGGCCGGGCGGCGCCGATGTCGGCGAAGCGCGCCAGCATTGGCGGACCGTCGAAGGGCAGGACCACGGCCCAGAAGCCGGTCCCATCGAGCGCGGCCAGGTCGCTGGTGACGTCCACGACCCGGGTGGCCAGCCGATCGCCCACGACGGCGAAGGCCGGGCTGCCGAGGTCGACGGGCATGCGGCCGAGACTACGGCGTGCCCGCTTGACCGCCTCGGCCGGTCCCGATCACGCTGCGACGGTGCACGACCTCGACGTCCATCTGGGTGGCCGGCGACCCTTCGGCCTCAGCTACTGGCCCCTGCCGGAGGACGATCCCGGCGTGGACATCCCTCGCGAGTCGGTGCGGTTGGTCAGCGCGGACGGAGCACTGGTGCGGGGATTGCTCTGGCTGCCGCCCGGAGGGCGACGCTGGCGGACGGCGGTGATCCTGTCGCACCCACGCGGCGACTTCACCGTCCACTACGCCTGCCCCTTGCTGGCCGCGGCCGGCTACGCCGTCCTCGGGTTCGGCACCCGTTACATGGGCAACGACACGGATTGCCTTCACGAGTCCTGCATCCTCGACGTGCAGACGGCCCACGACGAGATGGTGCGCCGAGGGGCGGAGGCGGTGGTGCTGCTCGGTAACTCCGGCGGTGGCTCGCTGATGGCCATGGCCCACGCCGAG
Source organism: Acidimicrobiales bacterium (assembly GCA_035719525.1). GTDB lineage: Bacteria > Actinomycetota > Acidimicrobiia > Acidimicrobiales > Ilumatobacteraceae > DASTFY01. Next base: position 1,397 of record DASTFY010000326.1, on the reverse strand, counting down.
CTCGGGATCGGCAATGGCTGGGTGGGCATGGCGGCACACCCGGGCGAGGGCGTGTTCATGCTGCAGGTGATCGACCCCTCGGTGGCGGACGAGTCCGACCCGATGAGCCGCCTCCCGGAACTCGACATGTACGACCCCGACAACGGTTGGCGGCCCTGGCCCGAGCCGTGCTCGTACGACTCGGAGTGGCTGGCCCGCTATCGAGCCGCGCAGGTCGAGCGGGTGGCTCGCATCGACGGCGTCGCGCACGCGGCTCTAGCCGACAACGAGAGGGCGCGGACACAGCTGGCGCGCATCGACAAGGCCGCCGATCCCCGTCGCTGGCGAGACCAGCGGGCGCGCACGGTGGCCGTGCGCTACCTGACTATCTACCGGACCCTCGCCGACCCCGCCTACCTCGATCTCTCCATCGATCCGGACGAACGCCCACTCGGCAGCCTGTTCGCGTTCCCGGATCCGCTCGACGCCAACTACGGCCGGGGAGGGCTGGCGCGGACGATGACCGCCCGGGGCTGGCTGTCGACCTGGTCGGGGCTGTCCAGCGCGGCCCGGTTGGCCGACACCATGCCCGCGGTCCGCGTCCCCACGCTGCTCGTCCACCCCACCGCCGACACCGAGATCCGCGTGCGCCAGGCCCACGAGATCCTCAGCGCTGCGGGTGCCGACGACGTGACCTACATCGAGATGAAGGGTGCCCCGCACTATCTCGAGGGACACCGCCCCGAGGCCCTGGCCCGAGTCGCCCGGTGGATCGCCGAGCGCTACCCCTGAGGGTGCTCCTAGGGCGCGAAGGCGTCGATCATGGCGTTGACCTCTCCCAGCGGGTAGAGGATCGGGCAGGTGCAGCCGGCCGCGAGGTACTCGTCGACACGCGCTCTCGCTTCGGCCGGCGTGCCGGACGCCGTGAGCATCTGGACGATCTCGTCCGGCACCAGCTTGGACGCCGCCTCGACCTGCTCGTGCGTGGCAGGCCACGTCAGCACCTCGCCCACGGCGTCGAGGAGCGACTGGGGCACGCCCGACGCCTTCATGATGTGGGGCTGCTGGCCCAGGTACTGGGTCACCATCATGCGGGCCATGTCGAGCGCGGTGGCGCGGTCCTCGTGGACCGAGCACACGACGAGCTGCGGTCGGTCGAGCTCGTCCACCGTGCGCCCGGCCCGCTCGGCCCCGACCGCCAGGTGCTCCATGGCCCGAGCGTTGTAGTCCGGCGAGACGAGGTAGTTGAGGACGACACCATCGGCGATCTCGCCGGTCAACTCCATCATCTGCATGCCGGTGGCCCCGATGTAGATGGGCACGTCCTTCGACCGGCGTTCCTGGTACACGTAGTCCAGTTCGACACCGTCCAGGTGCACGTATGTTCCGTCAAAGCTGACCGTTTCGTTGTGCAGCAG
>DASTFY010000325.1:0-17367 GCA_035719525.1 Acidimicrobiales bacterium | reverse complement strand
GCCTGCGCCCATCGTTCGGTCACCGGCTCCGAGCCGTCGACTCGGGCCGGCGCCACCTCGGGCAGCCCGACGAGGGTGGCCAGCGGGCGGTGGGGCGGCGGCGAGCCGTGGGCCAGCGAGGACCGCAGGCGGCCGAGGAAGTCCTCCTTGGTCGTCATGGAAGCTCGCGGCCCTCGGACCACGCTCCGGCCCAGCCCGGCAGCCGGCGTCGCCCGCGGGCCACCCGGCGGCCGACCCGGCCGGCGGCCGCGGTGGCTGCGAACCCGGCCCGGGTGCTCCACAGCCATGACCACGCCTCGAATCCGAGCCGGCGGACGGCGCCCGCGTCGCGCGGCGCGTCGCGCCGCCGGAGCTGGAGGAGGAGGTCGTGAAGCGGGATCCGCACCGGGCAGGCCTCCCAGCAGGCGCCGCACAGGGTCGAGGCCTCGGCCAGCTCCCGGGCCCGGGGGTCGTCCTGTTGGAGCAGCGGGGTGAGGACCGCTCCGATAGGGCCCGCGTACACGGAACCGTACGCGTGTCCACCGACCTGGCGGTAGACCGGGCAGACGTTGAGGCAGGCGCCGCAGCGGATGCAGTGAAGCGCCTCTTCGAATTCGCTGCCGAGGATGCGGGACCGGCCGTTGTCGAGCACCACCACGTGGAGCTCCTCCGGACCGTCGACGTCACCGTGGCGGCGGGGCCCGGTGATGATGTTGGTGTAGACCGACAACGCCTGCCCGGTCGCCGAACGGGCCAGCAGGCCGAGCATGAGGTCCAGCTCCGCCCAGTCCCGCACCACGCGCTCCATGCCCATGACGGCGATGTGGACCGGGGGGACGGAGGTGCACATCCGACCGTTGCCCTCGTTCTCCACCAGGCAGATGGAGCCGGTGTCGGCCACCGCGAAGTTCACCCCCGAGATCCCGATCCCGGCGTCCAGGAAGATGGCCCGCAGGCGGGCCCGCGCGTAGACGGCTTCGGCCGTGATGTCGGCCTCGATCACGTCGCCGGCGTCGGCCGTGAACAGCCCCGCCACCGTGTGGCGGTCGTGGTGGATCGCCGGGGCGATGATGTGCGACGGCGTCTCCCCGGCGAGCTGGATGATGAACTCGCCCAGGTCGGTCTCGACGACCTCTCGTCCGTCGGCTTCGAGAACCTCGTTGAGGTGGATCTCCTCGCTGGCCATCGACTTGCCCTTGGCCACGATCCGCGGGTCGTGGTCCCGGACCAGTCCGGCGATGATGGCGGTCGCCTCGCTGCCGTCACGCGCCCAGTGGACGTGGCCACCCACCGCCTCCAACCGGTTCGACCATCGCTCCAGCACCTCCGGCAGGTCGGCCATGACCGCGGCCCGCACGGCGCGCGCGGTGTCCCGCAGCCCATCCGGATCCTCCAGGCCGTTCAGCGCCGCGACGCGGGTCCCCGACATCAGCCCAGTGGCGTTGCGCACCGCAGCCCGCAGGCGCTCGTCGCGCAGGTCGCGCTCGGCCCGCGAGAGGAACGTGACAGGGCCAGTCGTCGTCGCCGTCATGATTGTCGCCCTGCGCCCGGCATCGGCGGCGGGCTCAGGACCTCGGCCAGGTGACGGAAGCGCAACGGCAGGGAACGCCTACGCGCCCGGCCTTCGAGGTGCACGAGGCAGGACAGGTCGCCGCCGACCACCGTGCCGACGCCAGCCGCCGACCACTCGTCCAGCTTGTCGTCGGCCATGGCGACGGACACGGCCGGCAGCTTGACGCAGAACGTCCCACCGAACCCACAGCAACGCTCCGCGCCCTCGGTCTCGACGACCTCCGCGCCGGCGCCGGCCAGAAGCCGCCGCGGCTGCGCCTTGACGCCCAGCTCCCGCAGCGCGTGGCAGCTGTCGTGCACCACGATCGCCCCGGCGACCGCGGCGGAACGTTCGGGAGGCGACGCCGGCGGATGCGCGTCGAGGTAGGTGGCCAGCTCCACCACCCGCTCGCACGCGGAGCGAGCATCGCTCTCGCTGGGGGTGCCGGCGAAGAGCTCCGGCCAGTGGAGTCGCATCATCGTGGCGCACGAGCCCGACGGCACCACGATCGGACCGTCCTCGGGACCGCCCAAGGCTCGCAGGGTCGTGCGCGCCACCCGTCGCGCCGCGGCCACGAACCCGGCGTTCCAGGCCGGTTGCCCGCAACACGTAGCGCGGGTCGCTCGTGTCACCGGTGCCCCGGAGGCGGCGCGGACGAGGTCGAGACATGCGGTCGCCACCTCGGGCCGGAGCTGTTCCACCAAGCAGGTGGGGAACACGACGGAAGCCATCAGCGGGCGACGTTAGACCGCGGAGCGCACGGTCCTTCTGCCCGCCTGCGGCGCCGCTGCGGGACGCCTCGGGCCTACGCCATGCTCCGCACCGGATCGGTCCGCGTCGGCGCTGGCCGCACGCGGATCATGCTGTCGACCACCCACGCTCCCTCGGACGACGCCAGGGCGGGGTTGATGACGAGTGTCTCCAGCTCGTCGTGGTCGGCGGCCAGGCAGGCCACGCGCTCCAGTAGGTCGATCACTCCGCTCAGCGTCCGCTCGTCGTCCGACACCGCCTCGGCCGCCCTCGACGCGGCCACCATCGCCGCGGCCTCCCCGGCCGGGAAGGGCACCAGGCGCGGCACCCGGTCCCCGATGGCATCGGCGAAGATCCCACCGAGGCCGCAGGTGAGGACCGGTCCGAGCGAGCGGTGGGAATCGATCGCGACGCGCAGCTCCACCCCGGGCGGCGCCATGGCCTGCACGACGGCTTCGACGAGGGCGTCCGGGCCCAGCTCGGCCGAGATGCCCTGCCACGCCCGTTCCACCTCGGCCGAGTCGTGAAGGTCCATGGCCACACCGGCTCGCTCGGACCGGCCGCGGCGCGCGACGGCCGCGACCTTGAGCGCCACCGGGTAGCCGAGCTCGTCGGCGGCCGCCACGGCGGTGACCAGCGAGGCCACCGCCCTCCCCGGCGACACCGACACGCCGTAGGCGCGCAGCAATACTTCGGCCGCAGCGAGCGGCAAGAGCGTGCCCACGGGCCGGGCCTCGAGCGCCTGCTCGAAGACGGCTCGGGCGGCGTCGGCGTCGATACCGTCCGGTCGGCGTGGTTCCCCCGGGGGGACCGCTTGTTGGTTCGCGACGTGGCGGGCGACGCGGCCCAGCGCGGCCACCGCCGGCTCGGGAAAGGCGAACACCGGGATGCGCGACCCGATGGCCAGGGGCCCGTCGTCGAGCCCGAGCATCACGGCGATGACCGGCTTGGTCAGCTCCGGTTCCATCTCCAGCAGCGCGTCGACCGGAGAAATGGCCAGATCGGGCAGCGGCGGAGCGAAGACCACGACCAGTGCGTCGACCTCCCCCGCGGCGAGCAGCGCTCGGACGGCGTGCCCGTAGTCGGCCGGGCGCGCCCGATGGGTGAGCTGGAGCACGCCGCCATCCACCGTGGCCCGGTCCGGCAGGGGCTCCAACACGTCCGCCGCGGTGTCCACTCCCAGTTGGGCCGGCACCAACCCCTCCACCCGGGCCGCGTCGAGGGCGAGGATGGCCGGGCTGGCCGCGTTGGCCACCACCATCACTCGGCTGCCCCGGGGCAGTGGTGGGCCGTCGAGCACCCGGGCGGTGTCGAACAGCTCCCGCACCGTGCGGACCCGGATGACACCCGCCTGCTCGTAGAGGGCCGCTGTGGTGGGGTCCGATGATGCGCCGGCGCGGACGGCCACGATCGGCTTGTGCTGGGCGACGCGTCGGGCGATACGGGCGAACTTCCTCGGGTTGCCGAAGCTCTCCGTGTAGAGAAGGACGACGCGCGTGGCCGGGTCGTCTTCCCAGTACTGCAGCAGGTCGTTGCCGGTCACATCGGCCCTCTCACCCAGCGAGACGAAGCTGGCCAGGCCGACGCCGAGGCGCGAGGCCAGCTCCAGGATGCCCGTGCCGAGCGGGCCGGATTGCAGCGAGATCGAGACGCGGCCCGGGGCAACCCGGGTGCGGGACAGGACAGCGCGCAACGGCGACTCGGGCCCGGTGGTGAGCACCCCCATGCTCGCCGGCCCGATGATCCTCAGCCCGTTGCCGCGAGCCCGACTGACGAGGCGCCGGATCGTCGGGACGTCGCCTTCGGCGGCCTCGGGGAGATCGGCGGTGACGATGACCAGCCCGCGGACGTGCTTGGCGATGGCGTCGTCGAGAACCGGCTCCACCTGGTTCGGCGGCACGGCGACGATGGCCAACGCCACGTCGTCGGGCACCGCGAGCAGGCTGGGATGGCACCGCATGTTGGCCACCTGCTCGTGCGCGGGGTTCACCGCGTACACCGGTCCGGCGAAGCCACTGCCCATGAGGTTCTGCATCAGCGCCCACCCCACCGAGCCGTACTGGTCCGAGGCACCGACCACCGCCACGGATTTGGGCCGCAGCAGTCGAGCGATGGACCGGCTCTCCGCCCGCTGCTCCCTGCGCTCGACCGTGTTCAAGTAGTCGGGCGTCGGGACGATGTCGAACACGACGTCGACGATGCCGCTGTCCAGCGCCCGGGTCATCGGCCAGCCGGCGCGACCGAAGACCGCCAGCATGGCCCGGTTGTCCGCCAGCACCTCGGCGGTGAACCGGGCGATGCCGTTCAATCGCGCGATCGCGGCCAGGTGCTCCAGCAGGAGGGTCGACAGGCCTCGGCCTTGGTGCTCGTCGGCCACCATGAAGGCCACCTCGGCCTCGTCTTTGCCGAGCCAGCGGTCGTAGCGGGCATCGGCGACGATCTCGTCGCCCAGCAGCGCCACGAGCGCCACACGGTCGGTCATGTCCACCGTGGTGAACCGGACGACCTCAGCTTCGGTCAGCCGGGGCTTGGGCGAGAAGAAGCGGTAGTAGAGCGAATCGGACGACAGCCCGGAGTGGAAGCTGCGATAACGCTGCGCATCCGAGGGTTCGATCGGCCGCACATGGACCGTCCCACCATCGGCCAGCACGACGTCGGCTTCCCACGAACGGGCGGGGAGATCACCGATCCCGTCGGTCCGGGGGCTGTCGGCGCGGGGGTCCGCCATGCACGGGGACCGTACTGACTTCCGGCGCGTGACGGGCCGGACCGGCCGCCACCGGTCCAGCCCGACGCGGGTCCGCCACCTGGCCTATGCCGCGTCAGCGTCCTCGGGCCGGCGGCGGGCGACGCCCACCAGGCCCAACCCACCGATCACCGCAGCCGCACCGAGAGCGACCATGGGAAGCGCCGGCCGACCGGTCTCGGGCAGGGCCCGGGACACAGGCTGGGCGGCCGGGGTGGCCTGCACACCGAGGACCTTGGCCGGCACCGATGTCGGCGCCACCTCCGCCGCCGGCGGCGCCTCCGTCGTCGGGGTGACCGTGCACTCGACCGGGCGGTCGAGGTTGAGCACGCCCATGTTCTGGTAGTCCAGGCGCACCACGGACCAGGTCAGGGTGGCAGCCGCCTGCCCGGCGCCGAAGCTCTGCTGCAGCGTCACCGTCCCGTTCGCGCCGGGCTCGGTGAGGGTGGCCGAAGCGGAATCCAGGGAGACCTCGACCGGCCGATCGGCACGGACCTCGATGCCACTGAAGGTGACCGACACGGTCCACGTCCCCGCGGACTGGTCGGTGCACGAGACAACGACCGCCCGATCGTTGGCACTGGCCTGCCCCGCCGTGAACAGCGAGGCGCCGGTCAACACCAGCGCCAGGCCGGCGATGCGGCTCAAAGTGCGTTGCGTGCGGTTCATGATCTCCCTCCAGGTCAGAAGTTCTGCACCCGTTATGACGCCTGTCCTTCGACGTAGAAACGCGAACGGACGAGAATCTCCCGGATCTCCACCTAACCGACATGTTCGGCCTCCGGTGGTCCATCTTTCGCCACTCAGCGTGGTCGAAATGTGCCGGCCGTCACCGGCCTGCAATCAAAGGCCCAGGTCACCCTCTGTGGATAACACTTCACTGAGCGTGGTGGCGCCGCTCCGACCACCCTGCGTCACACCGGCCGAGCGGTCGGCCGACGACGGCAAGACGGTCCGACTAGTCGCCGATGAACTGGTCCGCGCGGCGGCGGGTCCAGCGGATCACGAGGGCTCCGACGGCGACGGCGGCCGCCGCCAAGCCCAGGCCGGCGAGGGTGGATACGCCGGTCACCGGCAGGGGCGCAGCCCGAGGCCGCGCCGGTGCGGCGGGAACCGCCGGTGCCGGATTGGGGCTGTCCGGCCGGGGGCTGAGCGTGGCCTGCGGCCCCGCCTCGGTTTCGGGCGGCCCGGTGGGCGGCGCGTCCGTGGCCGGGGGCTCGGTCGGCGGGGCTTCGGTGGGCGGCGGCGTCGTCGGCGCGGCCTCGCAGCCCGCCGGCCGATCGAACGTCACCGAGCCCGACTGGTCGACCGCCCCGTTGCGCACGATCGTCCAGGTCTTCGTGGCCCCGGCCTGCCCTCCATCGAAGGACTGCGTCAAGGTGGCCCCGCCCCCAGGACCGGGGTCGGTGAGCGTGACCGAGGCCGAGCCGAACGTCAGCACGACCGGGTGGGCCTCCTGCACCGCCACCGACGAGAACGTCATCGACGCCTCCCACGCGCCGGTGGTCTGGTCGACGCAGGCCACATCGGTCGAGCGGTCGGCGGCCGCGGCGGTGCCAGCCGCCCCCGCCGCCGCCACCACCAGCGCGACACCGACGAGGCAGCGACCGACCCACCTCGCGCGACACTGTCGCGCCCCTTCGCGCACCGTTCCGCCGCTCATGGCCCGCCCTTCCTGTTCCGCTCGTCCCCGCCGGGACCCGCGCCCGCCGAGACCCGAAGTATGCCACGCACCGCCCCACGACCGGCGGGTTGGAAGGGTGCTCCTAGCGGCGGGCTACGGCCAGGAGGCCGTCCGAGGTCACGACGTTGGCGCCCACGGCACGGACGTCGTGGGCGACGGCGCGGTCGTTGGTGACGACGATGACCGGATCCGAGGGCGGGAGGCCGGCCACGATCTCGCGGATCACGTCGTCGGCCAGCACCGCCGCCGGTGAGAACCGCACGGCCACCCGCCGCCGCCGTGGTGAGCGGACCGGACCGACGTCCGCGCCGTCGAACACGACCTGCACCGTCGTCGCGTAACGGCAGGCCAGATCGTCCAGGACGTCGAGCAGGCGCTCACGCTGGTCGGCCAGCACGGCGTCCGGCCAGCCCAGCTTGGCCACGTTGTAGCCATCCACCACGACCGTCGCCTCCGCCTGTGTCAGCAGCCAGGCGTCGGCCTCCTGCGTGTTCAGGTGCAGACCGCGCGGTAGCCGCAACGCCCGCCGCGGGGCGGTGTAGGCGGGCACACCATCAGCCGGTCGGGCCTCGGGGAGGGGCTCCGCTACATCGGCGTGATTCGCAGATGGGAGCGCCGCTGCCGTGTCGGGCACCGTCGAGCCGTGGTCGAAGGAGTCGGCCAGGTCCTGCAGGGAGGCGGCCAGCGCCGCCGCGGCCGACGCCGCGCTGCCGAGCGCATCGACGGCTTTGCGAGGTAGCGGAGCGTCTGGAGGAGCCGCCGCCTCGACGAGCGACGGCACGCTGTCCACCGGAGGGGGCGCCGTGTCGACGGAGGCCGGCGGCGTCTCGACGGGCGGCGCCGGGCGACGACGCAGTTCCTCCGCCTCGGCCCGGGCGGCCTCGGCCGCCTGCTGCGCCTCGGCCAGCAACGCAATGGCGTGTCCGGCCTTCTGGCGCGAGCGCGCCGCGCTGCGCTCCAACTCCTCCGACCGAGCCTTCATCTTCGCCAGCTCCCGCTCGGCCCGTTGCCGCCCGTCCTGGGCCCGGTCGACCTCGTCCTTCAGTGCGGCCAGCTCCGAGCTGAGCCGGCGCACCTTCGCTTCCGCCGCCTCGGCCCTTCGGGCCTGCGCCTTGGGCGAGCCCTGCCCGTCCGGTTCGGGCACGGCCTCGGCCAGCGTCGCCAGCTCCTCTTCCCAACCCTCGGGGCGATGCAACCACAGCCACGACGGCCGCTGGACCACCTCCTCGGTGGCGACGGCTGCGACCCGGGCCCGGAACGCGTCGTCCTCCTCCACCACCTTTCGGACGGGGGCCAGGGCGGCGTTGGGCAGCTTCTGGAAGTTCAGGAACGGGCGCAGGGCCGCCGGCGGCGTGATCGGCGGTCGTTGCCGCGCGCCGACCACGGCGAGGACGAAGGCCACCTCGAGTCCAGGTCGCAGCACATCGTCGGGCACGCCCATCCCGTCATCGTACCGACGGCCCGAGCCGGGGCCCGGGAGGTTCCGGCCGCTGGTCGCAGGCCCGATCCTTGATTTGACGAACACCTGTTCGCTACCGTGGCGTGCGTGCAGAGGTCCTTCGACGATCTCGGGACACCGCTGGCCGAGGTCACCTTCGCCGTCGTCGACCTGGAGACCACGGGCGGGTCGGCGGCGGACCATGCCATCACCGAGATCGGCGCGGTCAAGGTGCGGGCCGGGGAGTGCCTGGGGACCTTCCACACGCTTGTCAACCCCGGCTCGGCCATCCCTCCGGCGATCACCGTCCTCACCGGGATCACCGAGGCAATGGTGGCCCCGGCCCCGCGGGTCCGCGCCGTGCTACCGGCGCTGGCGGAGTTCTTGGGTGGCACCGTCATCGTCGGCCACAACATCCGCTTCGACGTGAGCTTCCTCAACGCCGCGCTCCACCGGGAGGGGTGGGCAAGACTGGCCAATCCCGTCGTCGACACGGTCGCGCTGGCCCGGCGCCTCGTGCGTGACGAGGTGCCCAACTGCCGGCTGGGGACCTTGGCGGACCGGTTCCGGCTGGACCACCGTCCCTGCCATCGCGCCCTCGACGACGCCTTGGCGACCACCGATCTGTTGCACCTGCTGCTGGAGCGGGCCGCGAGCTGGGGCGTGCTGGGCCTGGACGACCTGCTCGTGCTCCCCCGCCTCGGCGGGCACCCTCAAGTCGCCAAGCTGCGCCTGACCAACGACCTGCCCCGCTCGCCCGGTGTCTACTGGTTCGTCGACGGGCGGGGGGAGCCGCTGTACGTGGGGAAGGCCACCAACCTGCGCCAGCGGGTGCGCTCGTACTTCTCCGGCGACGACCGCCGCAAGGTCGGCAACCTGCTGCGGGAGACGGCCGGGGTGCGCTACCGGGTGGTCCGCTCCACCTTGGAGGCGGCCGTCGTCGAGGCCCGTCTCATCCACCGCCTCCAACCTCGCTACAACCGCCAGGGAACCCGTCGGGGCGCGGCCGCCTTCGTCGCCCTCACGCTGGCCGAGCGCTTTCCGAGGCTGAAGATCGTCCGCGCCGCTCGGTCCGACGGCTCGCTCTACCTCGGGCCGCTGCCGTCGAGCCAGCAGGCGGCGGCCGTGGTCGAGGCCATCCACACCGTCGCGCCCCTCCGGCGCTGCACCGAACAACTCGGGGCCCGGCGGCCGCTGCCGTTGCGCACGGACCGATGTCTGCCGGCGCAGCTCGGCGTCGCCCGATGCCCGTGCGCCGGTGACGGCGGACCGGAGGACTACCGGTCCATCGTCGACCTGGTGGTGGACGGCCTCACCAGCCGCCCGGCCGCCCTGTTCGATCCCTTGGCCCACCGCATGAGCGAGCTGGCCGCGTCCCGCCGCTACGAGGAAGCCGCGCTCGTCCGCGACCGGGCCGCCGCGCTGGCCGGCGCGTTGCGGCGGCAGCGCCGGGTAGCCATGCTTCAGACCTCCGGGAAGCTGCGGTTAGGGCTGCCCGGCGGCGAGGTGGCCGAACTGATCGGCGGCGTCTTCCAGCGCGCCGGGATCGCTGCCGCGCTCGTCGGTGACCCGCTCCCGCTCGACATCGCGCCCTGCGGAGGTCCCGCCCAGAGTCCGCTGGCGGCCGAGGTGGCCCTCGAGCTGGCCGCCGTCGTGGCCTGGTTGGAGCGTGAAGCCCACCGGGTGCGCTTGGAGAGCTGCGACGGGACGCTGGCCTCTCCGTGGCCGCCCATCCCTTCCTTCGCCCCCGGCCAGGTGCCGGCCCACCCGAAGCGGGCGGCGTGATCAGGAGGTCAACGGGTCGGGATCGGCGGCGAGAACCGCGCCCTCGAGGTCCATGGCCAGCACCGTGCTCCGGCCGTCGCCGGGCAAGGCCGCGGCCAGCGCTTCGGCCTCCTCGGGCGAGCAGAGGGTGGCGATGGTCGGTCCCGATCCCGACAGCCAGCCGCACCAGGCACCGGCCTCGAGCGCGACCTCCAGCGCTGCGCGCGAGCCCGGAGAGCGGGCAAAGCGCTGGTCCTGGTGGAGCCGATCCTCGGTGGCGGTGCGCAGGGCGTGGACGTTCCCGGCCGCCAACGCAGCCACGAGGAGCGCGGTACGGCCGACGTTGAACACCGCGTCGGCGAAGGCCACGGAGTGGGAGAGCGCGGCGCGCGACTGGTCGGTGGAGGTCGTGCCCGCCGGCACCCAGACCACGACGGCGGGCTCGAACGGCAGAGGGATCCGCACGGCGTGACCACCGGCCGAGGCCACGACGCCGCCGAAGATCGACGGCGCGATGTTGTCCGCGTGCCCCTCGAGCGCGGTAGCCACGTGGAGGACCTGCTCGGCCTCGTCGAGGGGGTGGAACCCCGCCCCGCCCCGCTGGGCCAGGGCGGCCACCAGTCCCGCCACGCGGGCCGAGCCGCTGAAGCCCAGCCCCCGACCCATCGGGATGCGGGAGCGGATGCAGACCGGGCCCGTCCCGCCGAGCTGGCGGAACGCACGCACACCGGGGTGCTCCTCCTCCGTCGCCGGCCCTCCACTCCGCACCGCAGAGTCAGGGGTGCCGTCCGGCGAGCCGTCGAATCGCAGCTCCAGATACAGCCCGAGGGCCAGTCCCAAGGTGTCGAAGCCAGGGCCCAGGTTGGCCGACGATGCGGGCACCCGCACGATCACGGCGGGTCAGCCTGGCAGATCGGCCTCGGCAGCCGCTAGCGAGCAGTCCCGAAGCCGGTCGAGGGCGTTCATGGCCCGGCCGTCGTCGAGCACCTGGGCCGCCAGCGCCATCCCCTCCTCCAGGGTGGGCACCGCGGCCCCCACCATCAAGGCGGCCCCCGCGTTGAGCACGACGATGTCGCGGTGCGCTCCCCGCTCGCCCGCCAACACCTGGATGGCCCTTTCGGCGTTGATGTCGGGCGTGCCGCCGCGCAGATCGGCGGCATCAGCCCGGGGGACGCCCAACTCGGCCGGGTCGATGACGAACGTGGACACCTCGCCGGCCCGCAGCTCCCAGGCCGTGGACGGTCCGGTGGTGGTGAGCTCGTCGAGGCCGTCGTGGCCGTGGACCAACACCACATGTTCGGCGCCGTGTGCCTCGAGCACCGCCAACATGCGCTCGGCCATCGAGGGGTCCGCCACGCCGAGCAGCATGCGCCGGACCCGGGCGGGGTTGGCGAGCGGACCGAGGAAGTTGAACGCTGTGGGCACGCCCATCTCCCGGCGGGCCGGGCCGGCGTGACGCAAGGCAGGGTGGAACCGGGGCGCCAGGCAGAACCCGATCCCGATCTCCTCGACGCAGCGAGCCACGCCGGCCGGGGACAGCTCGATGGCCACTCCGAGCGCCTCGAGCAGGTCCGCGGCGCCGCAGCGCGAGGAGGCGGCGCGGTTGCCGTGCTTGCAGACCGGGACGCCTCCACCGGCGGCCACCAGCGCCGCCAGGGTCGACACGTTGATGCTGTGGCTGCGGTCCCCACCGGTGCCGACGACATCGACGGCCCGTTCCGCCAGCGCCGCGGGCAGCGGGACCAGGTGGGCGGCGGCCAGCATGCTGTCGAGCATCCCGTTCAACTCATCGACGGATTCGCCCTTCATCCGCAGCGCCACGACGAAGGCGCCGAACTGGGCCGGCGTGGCCTGACCGTCGAGTATCTCGTCCATGGCCGCGCGAGCCGTACCGGCCGGGAGGTCCCGGCCGGAGATGAGCTGTTGGAGGACCGCGGGCCAACCGCCGAGATCGGCCAGGGTCGTCATCGGGGAGGATCAGGCCGAGCGCCGGCGCTGGCGGATGATCCGACGCCGTTCCCGCTCGGTGCAGCCACCCCACACGCCCTGCTTCTCTCGCCGCTGCAACGCGTGCTCGAGGCAGGCGGTGCGCACGCCGCAGCTGTCGCACACAGCCTTGGCGCTGTCGGCCTCTTCGTCGGTCTCGGGGTAGAAGATCCCGGGGTCCAGGCCCCGGCACGCCCCCAGCTGCCGCCAGTCGATGTCCTTTACCGGCACGGGTCGCCCCCCAAGGCGAGTCGAAGGTGATGCTGGAAAAGCCGCATCGTAGGAGCCGAAACGGGCGCTGACCAGACCCTTTTGCGCGCGTCGCGCCGTGCTGCTCCGCGGCCTCCCCCTCAGCGCGGGGCCTCGGGCGGGAGGCCGTAGGCGCGGGCGACGATCTGCAGCGGGTGCTGCGGCACCCGGCCGGTCTGCTCGGTGATGGCGGTGTTGGCCAGGTGGCAGTCCCCCGCCACGATGTCCCCGCCGGCCCGCTCCAGCTCGGCGGCCAACTTCTGGGCGATCGGGATAGAGAGCTCGACGTTCTCCGCCCGCAGGCCCCACATCCCGTCGATGCCGGAGCACTGCTGCACCAGCTTGATCCTGGCCCCGGTGAGCTTCATGAGATCCCGGCCCTTCAGACCGATGTTCTGTGCCCGGAGGTGGCAGGCGGTGTGGTATGCGATCTCGGGCGGCACGTCTCCCCGGAAGTCCGTGTCGAGCGCGGTCCCCTCCCCCCTGTGCAGCCGCATCAGGTATTCGCAGGCGTCGTAGGTGCGCGCGGCCACGACCTCGGCATCGGGCCCGCCGACGTAGTCGGGGTAGTCCTTGCGCAGCACGTAGCTGCACGTCGGCTGGGGCACGACGATGTCCTGGCCGGTCTTGGCCACTTCCGCCAACGCCTTGACGTTCTTGACCGCCACCTTCGTGAAGGCGTCGAGGTCCCCGCTGTGGAGCCAGGGCGCTCCACAGCAACCGACGCCGGCGGTGATGTCGCACTCGACCCCGTTCCGCTCGTACACCTTCACCAGGTCCTGGCCGATGGCCGGGTTGTGGTATTCGATGAGACAGGTGGGGAACACCGCGACGCGCGCCTGCCGCCCGGTGAGGCGGACCCGCGGCCGCTTCGCGAACCAGGTCGAGAAGCGTTGGCGGGCGAAGGGTGGAAGCAGCCGCGCGCTGGACACCCCCGTCGCCTTCTCCATCACCTTGCGGACCAGCGACCCCGGCGGCGCCGCGACGGCATTGGCCAGTGGCGCGGCCCGACTCCCGATCTTGCCGAGCAGGTCGGTGCGAGCCATCACGTTGGTGGTCAACTCGTGGCGCTTGCCGTCCTGGCCCGTGGCGTGGCGGGTGGCGCCGGCCCGCAGCATCAGCCGAGGAAAGTCCAGGTTCCACTCGCTCTGCCCCGGGGTGTAAGGGCAGTTGACGTAGCAGAGCTTGCACTGGAAGCACTCGTCGACCACACGGTCCTGCTCGGCGCGGGTCAGCCGGCCGGCGTCCTGGACGTCGTGGCGGTCGATCAGTTCGAACAGGGTGGGGAACGCGGAGCAGAACCTGACGCACAACCGGCACCCGTGGCACAGGTCGAACACGCGCGTGAGCTCCTCCCGGAGGTCGGCGTCGTCGAGGTACTCGGGGTGGTGGGGGTCGTAGGTGGTCGTCACATCCAGCTCGTCACGGCTCGGGCCACGGACACGGTACTGGCGGAACTCACCCCTGACAGGACCGAAGGCCGGTCGGTCCACCGCTCCCTACACTGCCCGCCATGACACCCTTCGACCGGGCGACGATGCTCGACCGCCTCCGTCATGAGCGCTTCGACGTCCTGGTCATCGGCGGGGGGATCACCGGCGTCGGGACCGCGCTCGATGCCGCGTCGCGGGGACTGCGCGCCGCCTTGGTCGAGCGCGACGACTTCGCGTCCGGCACGTCCTCGCGCAGCTCGAAGCTGATCCACGGCGGCCTGCGTTACCTGCAACAGGGCGACGTGCGGCTGGTCTACGAGGCGTTGGCGGAACGGCAGCGGCTGCGGCGCAACGCCCCTCACCTCGTCCGCATCCTCCCGTTCATGATTCCGATCCTGACCCGGGACGGCGTGATGAGCGCCAAGCTGGCTCGGGCCTTCGGCTGGGCACTGTGGACGTACGACCTGACCGGCGGGGCGCGCATCGGCAAGCTGCACCGCCGGCTCGACAAGGACGCGGCGTTGGCCTACATGCCCACGCTCCCGGCGGCCCAGCTCGCCTCGGCCTACCTGTACTACGACGCCCAGGCCGACGACGCCCGGCTCTGCCTCACCGTCGCCCGCACTGCAGCCGACCTGGGTGCAGTGCTGCTCAACGGGGCCGCGGCGACCGGACTGATCGAGCGCGACGGCCGGACCGCCGGCGCCCTGGTGGCCGTCGACGGCCAAGAGGTCGAGGTCGACGCCGCGGTGGTGGTCAACGCCGCCGGCGTCTGGTCGGACGACGTACGGGCCCTCGACGAAGGCGTGAACCCGGACTCCCTCCGGCCCGCCAAGGGCATCCACATCACCGTGCCGTGGGAGAAGGTGCGCAACAAGATCGCCGTCGTCATCCCCGTGCCCAAGGACCGGCGAAGTCTCTTCGTCGTGCCCTGGGGGGACTTCACCTACGTCGGCACCACCGACACGGACTACTCGGGCCCGCTCGACGACCCGCGGTGCACGTCCGAGGACATCGCGTACGTGCTGGGGGCGCTCAACCGGTCCGTCACCACCGGGATCACCGAAGCCGATGTGACCAGCACGTGGGCCGGTTTGCGCCCTCTGGTCAAGAGCGCGTCCTCCGGCCGCACGGCCGACCTCTCCCGCAAGCACCGTGTCACCGTCTCCCCCACCGGTCTGATCAGCGTCACGGGTGGCAAGCTCACGACGTACCGCAGGATGGCGGCCGACGCCGTCGACGCCGTGATGCTTCGGCTGGAACGAAAAGGGCGATCGAGGACGAGGAAGCTCCGGCTGCTCGGTGCCGACGGCTACGAGGAGCCGGATGGATCCGATGCACGCGCGCATCTCGCCCGGCGCTACGGGACGCTGGCCAGCGGCGTCGAGGCGCTGATCGCCTCGGATCCCGACCTCGGGCAGCCGTTGGTCCCCGGTCTCCCCTACGTCGCCGCCGAAGCCGTGTACGCGGTGCGCGACGAGATGGCGCTCACGCTGGACGACATCCTCTCCCGGCGCACCCGGGCCTGCCTGCTGCACCGCCGCGCCACGGCCGACGCCGCGCCGGCGGTCGCCCGCCTGGTCGGCCCGGATCTGGGCTGGGACGAAACCGAGCAGGCTCGCCAGGTGGCGGCCTTCCGAGCGTCGGTCCAAGCTGCCGTCGACGCGTGACCGTTCCCACCCCACCCATCGCCTTCGGCGGCTCCGCGGCCGAGGTCCGCTCCCGGCTGGGCGAGCCCGTCGCGCTGACCGACGAGGTCGTGGAGGCGTTGCGTGCGGTCTGCCCGGACACGGTGACCGATCCGGCCGCCCGAGCCGAGAGCAGCCGCGACTGGTGGCCGCTGTCGTTGCACTGGGCGCTGGCCGGCCAGGTCGGGGCGCTGGCGGGGGCAGTGTGCCGGCCGGCCGATGCCGACCAGGTCGCCGCCGTGCTGCGGACGTGCCACGAGCGGGCCGTCCCGGTCACTGCAGCGGGCGGACGCAGCGGGGTGTGCGGGGCCAGCGTTCCCCGCTTCGGCGGCGTCGTCATGGACCTCACGGCCATGGCGGGCATCGTCGACGTCGACGACGAGAGCCTCACCGTCACCGTCTTGCCGGGCACGTTCGGCCCCGATCTCGAGGCCGAGCTGCAGCGGCGCGGGCTGACGCTGGGCCACTGGCCGCAGTCGATGGACATCTCCACCGTCGGGGGTTGGTTGGCCTGCCGTGGCGCGGACCAGTACTCCACCCGCTACGGCAAGATCGAGGACATGGTGGTCGGGCTGGACGTGGTGCTGGCCGACGGCCGGTCGGTCACGACCGGCGGGGCACCACGCGCCGCGGCCGGTCCGGACCTCACGCAGCTGTTCGTCGGCTCGGAGGGCACGCTGGGCATCATCACCTCCGCTCGCCTACGGGTGCACGTACGACCGTCGGCGGAACGACGGGCGGCCTACGGCGTCTCGTCCTGGGACGCCGGCGTGGACGCCTGCCGGCGGATCCTCCGCCGAGGCATCACACCCGCGGTCCTGCGCCTCTACGACGAGGCCGAATCCCAACGATCCCACGGCACCGACGGGTCGGTGGCCGTGCTCCTCGTGCTGGACGAGGCGGACGCGGGCGTCGTCCGCGCGACCATGGCCGCCGTCGACGAGGAGTGCGCCGACGCCACGCGGCTGGACGATGCGTTGGTGGACGGCTGGCTGCACCATCGCAACGACGTGAGCGCGCTCGAGGCGCTCACCCGCAAGGGCTTCGTCGTCGACACCATGGAGATCGCCGGGCCGTGGAGCCGTCTGCCCGCCATCTACCGGAACGCCACGGCGGCGCTGCTGGCCGTACCCCACGCGCTGGCGGCCACGGCCCACCTGTCCCACAGCTACACGGACGGGGCCTGCCTGTACTTCACGTTCGCGGCGACACCGCCCCCCGAAGAAGTCGAGGCCACCTACGTCGCCCTCTGGAACGCCGGGACGACGGCCGTCCTGACCGCGGGGGGCAACCTCAGCCACCACCACGGCGTCGGGCTCAACCGGCACCGGTTCATGGCGGAGGCGCTCGGCACCGGGCGCGACGTGCTCGCCGCCATCAAGGCCGCGCTCGATCCGCGAGGGATCCTCAACCCGGGCAAGCTGGGCCTCACGTCGAACCTGGAGCAGATGCCGTGGCCGTGAGGGACCTCCCCGGCCAGCTCGATGCACGGGCCCTGTACGAGGGCGGCCTCATCGCCGCGGTGATCGCCGTGCCGGCGGGCGTGATCGGACGGGTACTCGCCGACCGGCCCGACCAGCCCGACTGGCTGTGGGTCCTCGTCGTGATCGTGCTGGCCGGGCTGGTGCTCGGCGCCGGCGTGGCCGCGTGGCGGCAGGACCGCGGCCTGCCCCTCGTCCACGGTGTCGTCACGGCCGTCGGCGTGTTCGTCGTCGTGCAGACCGTCGGCGTCGTGATCCGCTTCGCCCGGGGCGACTCGGTGACGTGGAGCCGGATCGTCTCGAGCCTGCTCCTGTCGTTGATGGCCGGCACCGTCGGCGGACTGCTCGGCGGCTTCCTGCTCTCCCACGGAGGACCGTCGCGACGATGAGCATCCTGGTGATCGACGTCGGCACGAGCGGGCTGCGGGCCGCCATCGTGCGACCGGACGCCACGGTGTCCGAGGTCCAGTACCGGGCGATGCCGCCCAGCACGCCGTTCCCCGGCCTGGTCGAGTTCGATGCCGCCGAGATGGCCACGGCAGTGCTGGACGTGGCCCGGGCCGTGCTCGCCGGCGCCGGGCCGGTCGATGCCGTCGGCATCACCAACCAGCGGGCGT